>CAUQUY010000068.1:0-7245 GCA_963521405.1 uncultured Streptococcus sp. | reverse complement strand
AACCTGCAAAATTCGTGGTGAATGGAACTGCAGTAGAAGAAACAACGATTGACGCCTTGAAGAATGGCGCAAAAGTTGGTACTTATACGATTAATTCATTAACAGGTGAAGTAACATTCACACCGAATAAAGATTTTGTTGGAATCCCAGATGCGGTGACCGTTCAAGTCAAAGACGAGAATGGGACTACTGCAACAGCGAAGTACACGCCAACGGTGACGGCAGTAACTCCAACGGGAGAAGATGTGACGTCTACTGGTAAACAAGGAAAAGTACAAACTGGAACACCTAAGTTTACCGAAGGCGATGCGGAAGTACCGTTGAAGGTCGATGCAGATCAACCAGCCAAATTCGTGGTGAATGGAAATGCAGTAGAAGAAACAATGATTGACGCCTTGAAGAATGGCGCAAAAGTTGGTACTTATACGATTGACCCATTGACAGGTGAAGTAACATTCACACCGAATAAGGATTTTGTTGGAACTCCAGATGCGGTGACTGTTCAAGTAAAAGACGAGAATGGAACTATGGCGACGGCGAAGTACATGCCAACGGTAACGGCAGTCACTCCAACAGGAGAAGATGTAACATCGACGGACGTTCAAGGGAAGACGCAAACTGGAAAGCCAATCTTTACAGAAGGGGATGCGGAAGTGCCACTAGATGATAGCGTATCGCCTACCTTTGAAGATGGAATGACTGAGAAAGTCATTACAGGTGTTGGAACATTTACTGTAGCAGCAGATGGAACGATTACCTTTGTTCCAGAAGCAAGCTTTACAGGAGAAGCTCCAGCGGTCACAATCCAACGAGTGGATATGAATGGGACCGTTGCAAAAGCAAGCTATACAGCAACAGTGATGCCGGCTCCAGTGGAACCTGTTAAGCCTGAGGAACCGACGAAGCCTGAAAATCCAGCGCAACCTGAAGAACCTGCTAAACCAGTTGAACCATCTGAGCCAAAACAAGAAGCTCCACAGCAAACGGTTGTAGCACCAGCTGTTGAAAAAACAACTCAAACAGAATTACCAAATACGGGTACAACGGATGAGTTTGCAATCTTCAATGCAGCAGCTCTTAGCATTTTAGCTTCATTAGGTCTTGTTGCGACTTCTCGTAAAAAAGAAGAGCAGGAAGCTTAACCGATAAAAAACACAAAGCGTGAGACTAGAATTCCTAGTGTCACGCTTTTTTGACGTTGCAAAACTTTCATTATGAGAGTAGACTAGAAAGGTACACACTGAAAAGGAGTGATTTGAATGAAGAAAATCGAACAAAAAGATTTATTCGAGTTGAAAAATGTAGGGCAACCTGTTGTGGCAGGAGATGCTTTCTTTTTTACAGAAACAAAAATGAATGAAAAGAAAAATACGTACGAGACAGCCATCTATAAGTACACCGCTGATGGCAACGTGGCGTATGGAGACGAAGGGACAGTGAATTCATCGCTGAAAGTCTCTCCAGATGGAAAATGGATTAGCTTTATTAGCAATGCAGGGGAAGAAAAGACTCCACAACTAAAAATCCAATCAGTTCATGGTGGGAAAGCCATCGCCTTAACAGAAGAGAAAAAAGGCGTGTCTAGCTATGTTTGGGCAAAAGATAGCGAGTCGATTGTCTTCCAAACAACAAAGCCAGAGGAAGAAGAGAAGAAAGAAGAATTCCCTCAACCAATCGTCGTTGAAAAAACAACGTATCGTTTTGACGGAGGAACATTCTTACCAAACGATGAACTCACACAAATCAAAAAAGTGGATGTCGCTACAAAAGAATGTACCACACTGTTCGAATCCAAAGAATCCATCGGACTTCGCGATGTATTACATAACGAAACAACACTCGTAGTAGACCGCGATTTATCAAACGTTCGCTGGACACTAGACAGTGCAGAAGCATGCTACGTGGATGTGACAACAGGCGACATTCATCCGATTCTTGAAGCTGGAACAGACGAATCTTATCGCTATGTCTTAGATTCAAAAGACGGAGCAGTCCTACAATATAGTTCAGGAGAGCATGGATTCGTGACGCAAGCAGACTTAATCGTGAACTTCGATAGCACTCCAAATGCAGAAGGGCATATTTTAAACTTAACTTCAGGCCTCGATGTGGAATGGGGCGACTGGCTCGTGGCGGATTTCCAACAAGCCGTGACCGGAGTTGAGCCACAATGGTTTGACGAAGAAAGCTTCTTAGCGTGCGCAAGCGTAGAAGGCAAAACGGTTCTTTACCGTTTGTATTTAGACGGACGAGTGGAAAAAATCTTCGATGAACTCTTACACCTCACAGGAGCAACAATCATCTCTGAAGACGAGCTATTCATCACATATTCAACAACAACTGTACCTAGCGTACTAGCGCGCTTAAACTTAACAACAGGAGAAATCACAGACCTTTATAATCCAAACGAAGCGTACTTAGCTGAGCACATCGTTACAACGCCTGAACGTTTCACTTATAAAGGATACGACAACTGGGACATCCACGGATGGTATATGCCACCAGTAGAAAAAGCAGACAAGCATGCGGCAATTCTCTATGTTCACGGTGGACCACAAGTGGCTTACGGCGAAAGCTTCTTCCATGAAATGCAAGCACTCGCTGCAAAAGGCTACGGCGTGATTATGATTAACCCTCGCGGAAGTAACACATACGGACAAGACTTCGTGAAGAGTATTCTTGGTGACTACGGTAACCACGATTTCGACGACTTAATGATGGGGGTAGACTACATCTTAGAAACACACCCTGAAGTCGACGCGGACCAATTATACGTTGCCGGAGGAAGCTACGGCGGATTCATGACGAACTGGATCGTAACGCATACCGACCGTTTCCGTGCAGCCGTTACACAACGTTCAATCAGCAACTGGATTAGCTTCTACGGTACAAGCGACATCGGCCCATTCTTCGTGGAAAAACAATTGTTTGATGACATTAACAACCCAGAACGTTTATGGGAAATGTCACCAGTCGCGCATGCGAAAAACGCGAAGACGCCATTACTTGTCTTACACGGACAAAGTGACTTACGTTGCCCACAAGAACAAGGGGAGCAAATGTACATGGCCATGCGTAAAAACAATGTGCCCACAAAAATGATTCTATTCCCTCAGTCTAGCCACGGACTATCTCGTCAAGGATTACCAAACCTTCGTCAAGCCCGTCTAAAAGCTATTATAGACTGGTTTGAGGAGTATTCAAAATAGGAAGTATACAGAAGAATAATTCACTCAAAATAGAGTAGATTTGTTGACGAATTTGAGGGAATACTGTATTCTACAAAAAGGAAAAAATTAATAGTGACCTGTAAAGGGATATGTGTTGACAGATTCTCTATTATTTGGTAGACTATTGAAGTTGAGAAAACAAGCAGAAGCATCCCGCTTCTCGCCTAAGTTGACAAGGGTCCTTGGGCTGATAGGAAATGTTCAAGTTTTAAAAAGACATTGGCAGCGGGAGTATTCTATTACTTCCGTTGCTTTTTTGCTTTTTTTCTCTCAAAAATTCTTGGAGGTGAATATCATAGCAAAAGATATGATGGTCAATGATGGAATTCGCGCTCGTGAGTTACGTGTTATTGACAATAACGGTGAACAAATTGGTGTTCAAACGAAAAACGATGCTTTACGTTTAGCAGAACAAGCTGGACTTGATCTAGTATTAGTTTCGCCAAACGCAAAACCGCCAGTTGCCAGAATTATGGATTATGGTAAATATCGCTTTGAACAACAGAAAAAAGAACGAGAAGCTCGCAAAAACCAAAAAGTCATCAATATCAAAGAAGTGCGTTTAAGCCCTACAATTGATGAGAACGACTTTAATACGAAGTTAAAAGCGGCGATCAAGTTCCTTGAAAAAGGCGATAAAGTCAAAGCAAGCATTCGATTCAAAGGTCGTGCCATTACTCATAAAGAGATTGGTCAAAAAGTTCTCGAGCGTTTAGCAGAACAAGTTTCTGAAATCGCGACAGTTGAACAAAAGGCTAAAATGGACGGACGAAGCATGTTCTTGATGTTAGCACCTAAGAATGATAAGTAAAAAAGTAACAGGAGGAAAGTCTCATGCCAAAACAAAAAACACACCGTGGTTCAGCTAAACGTTTCAAACGTACAGGTGGTGGAGGATTAAAACGTTCTCAAGCCTTCACAAGCCACCGTTTCCATGGCAAAACTAAAAAACAACGTCGTCACTTGCGTAAACAAACAATGGTTCACGCTACTGACATCAAACGTATTAAACAACAATTAAGTCAAATGCGTTAATTCAGCACGCAAACTATTACATTTTCGAACAGTCGCAAGAGACTGATAGACCAAGGAGGAATTAATTATGCCACGTGTTAAAGGTGGAACAGTTACTCGTCGTCGTCGTAACCGCGTTTTAAAATTAGCAAAAGGTTACTACGGAGCGAAATCAAAATTATTTAAAACAGCTAAACAAGCAGTCATGAAATCATATATGTATGCTTACCGTGACCGTCGTCAAAAGAAACGTGACTTCCGTAAATTATGGATCGCACGTATCAATGCGGCAGCTCGTTTAAACGGATTAAGCTACAGCAAATTAATGCACGGCTTAAAATTAGCTGGTATCGAAATGAACCGCAAAATGTTAGCTGACTTAGCAGTTAACGATGCAGCTGCTTTCACAGTATTAGCAGACAAAGCTAAAGAAGCATTAGCAAAATAATTTTATTTTCTAGATAATAGATCCACATTTGAGCCCCGTTAAACTCAATGTGAAGAATACCAAGAAAGAAATTGGAGGAAACAATCGTGCGTACAACATACATGGCTAAAGCTAGCACTACAGAACGTAACTGGGTTGTTATCGACGCTACTGATGTGCCATTAGGACGTCTTTCAGCTGTTGCAGCAAGCATTTTACGTGGAAAAAACAAACCAACATTTACACCTAACGTTGATACAGGTGATTTCGTAATCATCATCAACGCTGACAAAGTTGCCTTAACAGGTAAAAAAGCAACTGATAAAGTTTACTATCACCACTCAAACCACCCTGGTGGATTGACTGCTCGTACAGCTGGTGAATTACGTGCTAACAACTCTCGTAAATTAGTTGAATTATCAATCAAAGGCATGTTACCTAAGAACTCATTAGGTCGTCGTCAATTTACTAAATTACATGTTTACGGTGGAGCTGAACATCCACATGCTGCACAACAACCAGTAGCAGTAGACATCCAATCACTAATCTAAGGAGGAAAAAGCATTGGCTCAAGCACAATACCGCGGCACTGGACGCCGTAAAAACTCAACTGCCCGTGTTATCTTAGTACCAGGGACAGGAAACATTACAATTAACAAAAAATCAATCGAAGAATACATCCCATTTGCTTACTTACACGAAGTAATCAAACAACCTTTAAACTTAACTGAAACATTAGGTTCATACGACGTTTTAGTTAACGTTAACGGTGGTGGATTCACAGGTCAATCAGGAGCTATCCGTCACGGAATCGCTCGTGCATTATTAACAGTTGACCCTGACTTCCGTGGAGTGTTAAAAGCTGCTGGCTTATTAACACGTGACCCACGTATGAAAGAACGTAAAAAACCAGGCTTGAAAAAAGCTCGTAAAGCATCACAATTTAGTAAACGTTAAAACTTATTTAAACTTATTGAAAGCATTTCGTATCAAAAATACGGGATGCTTTTTCTGTTCACCCCAAATTTTTGTAACTAGGTGATACTTGAAATTAATACAAATTTGGTTGTTTTTGATAAATCTAAGCAACACTACATGATGAAGTGAAAGGGGATGAATCTTTGATAGTATTCACTTATTGTGAAATATGATATATTTATTAATTAGATGGATGAATACTTCTAGAGTTAAATATAGTATAATAGGGACATACTTTTTGGTTTATTTTTGTTTGTAGTCGGATTATGAAAGAATATCCAATATTATGCGATAAGATAGAATGTTACAAAAAAGAAAGGGGATGCAATCCGATGAAGAAAGACAGATTAATTGTATTGACAGATGCTGTTCTAGCAATTATTATGACCATCTTGGTTTTAGAGTTAGAAAAACCAACAACACCAAGTCTTGAAGCTTTTTGGGATTTACGGCAAAATTTCTTTGCTTGTTTTCTTTCCTTTTTCTGGTTGGGATCGTTATGGATGGCACTAAACACATTATGGGAAAAGGTTGAGAAAATTTCCTCAGAAATTATTTGGTGGAATTTGTTTCTACTCTTGGAGCGGCAGGAGTTCTCTTTGGAGAATTTCATGCCATCCAAGATACCAGTCTGAATGATGTGGTGGACCGGATCTATATAAATGTCAAGGATTTACCGTTTCAGTCCTTGGGAGCTTTAGCTAATATCCTGTCTGATATTAAGAAGGGACTGATTCAAGACAGTCATATCTGGTCTTTCTTCCAGTCATTTTTCAAACAATATCAGTTGATAATCAGCTTAAATCAGATCTATCAGTTTGTCTATCTTTCTCTGATGGAGATCATGTCCTATCTTCACTTTGATTATTGGAAAAAAACGGCTCGGTCAGGAGCTAGTATGAATAAGGAGAACAAATGAAACGTTTAAAAATGTTATGGCATATTATGCAGGTTACGGGTTTTACTCGGTTTGCTCTGAGTTTTGTGGCCTTTGTTTTTGGGTCAGGAGGCGTGCTTTTCCTAGTTGAACCTGCTATCACAAATTACGGAGACGGTCTTTGGTATGCTTTTGTGACTTCGACGACTGTCGGCTACGGGGATCTCCTAGCTGTGACCTTGATTGGAAGGATTACCAGTGTCTTCTTGACGATTTATGGGCTCATATTTTTTGGCTGTTTATCAGCTGTTATTTTTAATTATTATACCAATTTAAATAAGGAAAGAGGAGAGGACAAATGACTGCCAATTATTCAACACGGGAATACCGTGAGAAATTATACGATGACCTTCATGTTCGATTGAGAGATACAGCGATTTTGATGTGTGCAATTTTTATTGCCTCTATCGGACTAAATATGAATTCAACAGCTGTCATTATAGGAGCCATGTTGATTTCACCTCTCATGACACCGATTGTTGGACTGGGATTCGGTTTAGCTATTTTTGATACGCGTTTAATCAAGCAATCTCTAGAGGTTTTATTGACTCAAGTGTTGGTCAGTTTGCTTGTCTCGACTCTGTATTTCTGGATTTCTCCCTTGTCTTATGCAAGTAGCGAGTTGATTGCACGAACCTCTCCAACCATTTGGGATGTCC
>CAUQUY010000067.1:0-7319 GCA_963521405.1 uncultured Streptococcus sp. | reverse complement strand
TATCTTTCACATGTAAGATGCTTCCATCTTTACCAAGAGTTACTGTATATTCAGTTTCATCTAATTCGTAACCTTCTGGAGCAGTTTTCTCTTTAATCTTGAATTCTTTACCAGCATATTTTTCATCGAATTGTGATGAAACCGCATGACCTTCTTCGTCAGTAGTCACTTCAACTGTATTTCCATCTGGATCTGTAATGACATATACAGCACCTTGAACAGGATTCAATGTTTTCTCGTCTACTTTGCTCACTTTAACTGTGTAAGCACTCGTTGCTTCGATTGTACCTGAGAAGAGTGAAGTTGCACTTGCTGTGAATGTTGTTTCAGTCGTATTTGTACGACGAGTGACAGGTGTACCGTCTGCTTTTGCTACAGAAACCATATTTTGAACTTTACTTCCATCATTTGGAGTTGTTGTGTCATAAGTGACATAGTATTTTTTAGTTCCATCTTTGAATGTGATTGTAAAGTTCGTATAGTTTTCATTCCAGTTTACTGTGTAGTCAGTTCCTTCTACTAATTGTACGAAATCCGATTCTTTACCAGATGTTGTTTCGTTCATTGAAGGTGCATTGTACACGACTAATGATTCAGGAATATATTGAATCGAAGCAGTAGATGGGTCACTTGGCAATGTATCAGTTAATACTAAGTTTTCCCCTAAGTTATCTCCACTCGTGTTTACACGTACTTTCCATTCTGAAACATATTGGCCAGAACCTTTTGAACCTGCAGCTTCTAATTTTGCTGATGTCCAAGCTTTATTAGCTGCTTGCCCACCAATTTTTGCAAAGTTTTCTTTACCAATTGGATCTGTTTCATTTGAAAGAGTTTGGACATTATGCGTTTGCGTAATTGTTGTCTTCATTGAAGGTGAATCAAATGTTACGGGTTGGTTCGAAACATTCTTCTTATATAAGAAGTTTAGCGCCAAAGTTCCTTTGACCTCTTTTACTGTATCCGCACCTTTTGCTGCTAAATATTGGTCAAGGTTCTTCAGTGTGACTGTAATCGTCCCACCTTGGTTATCTCCATGGCCTTCAAAATGTGCATCCGCAATTGGTACATTCGTTGCTAAATCAACTAATTCCACGTCATGATTATCATAGAAAGTAATCTCAGCAGGAACTTCTAATTTGAAGAAATCACCATTTTGAATATCTCCATTGTAATGCTCTAAGTCGAATAGCGCTCTTAATTTATATGCTCTATTTGTAAGGATTTGATAGACTCCATTTGCATCTGGACTTAATTTTGTATCCGATTGATCAAGAAGTTCTAATCCTGAAATTACGTTTTGAAGCTCTTTTCCTTCAGCTGCTTTTGCTGAAGTGTTTCCTAAAAACACCAATGATAAAATCACCAATAAAGTTGCGAATAAACCAAACCATTTACTCTTTTTCTTCATAAAAACCCTTCTTTCTTTTAACCGTTTTCACTATGGTACCACAAACTTCATACTAAAGGCAAAAAAATAGAGCAAGCGGGCATATTCCACTTACTCTACACGCCAATCAATTGGTTGTTGACCTGTTTTCTTTAAAAATTCATTAATTTGACTAAAAGGTTTGCTTCCAAAGAATCCGCGGTATGACGACAGCGGGCTTGGATGTGGCGCCTTTAAAATCAAATGATTGGGATTAGTAATCAGCTTTTCTTTTGATTGTGCTGGTTTCCCCCACAATACAAAGACGATTGGATGATCACTTTGATTAAGAGAAGTAATGACTGCATCGGTAAAAGTTTCCCAACCTTGACCACGATGACTATTCGCCTCATGTGCACGAACTGTCAATACTGTGTTCAAAAGCAACACGCCTTGCTTTGCCCAAGCGGTTAAATCCCCACTCTTTGCAACAGGAATGCCAAGGTCGCTTTCAAGTTCCTTATAAATATTGAGTAATGAAGGTGGCAAGGCGATTCCTTTTTGAACCGAGAAGCTAAGCCCATGTGCTTGGTTATCACCATGATATGGATCTTGACCAAGAATAACCACTTTCACGTTATCAAAGGGTGTCAGTTCCAAGGCCTTAAAGACATTCTCTGCAGCTGGAAACACTTTATGATGATTTCGCTCGCTCTGTTCAAATGAACGTACTGCATGGAAATACTCTTTTTCCTTCTCCCCTCCAATGACATCATGCCATGTTGTCATAGAGTTTCCTCTTTTCTCTCGTAGATTTCAAACGTATGCGGATAGACATTTTTCTCATCCACTTCTCCTTCGAGTGATTTTACTTTAATAAAATCGCCCCACGGAAAATCGGTTGGAAAATACGTATCCCCTTCAAATGTATGATGGATTCTTGTGCAATAAAGCAGTTCTACATGGTCTTTTAAAAGACGATAGACTTCGGCACCACCACACACATAAATGTCCTCGTGTTTGGCATCTTCGATAATATCATCGATTTCGGTCACGACTTCAGCGCCTGGCACTTCATAATCGTCACTTCTTGTAAGAAGAATGGTTTGACGCCCTGGAAGCAAGCGACTCCCCATCCCCTCGAACGTTTTACGTCCCATGAGAATGGTTTGTCCCATCGTTACTTCTTTAAAGAATTTCCAATCATTTGGTAATCGCCATGGAAGCGTATTGTCTTTTCCAACAAGTCCTTGTTCATCTTGAGCCCAAATATAAATTAACATCTGTTTCCTCCAGTATTACACGGCAATCGGTGCTTTAATCGTTGGATGTGGATTATATCCTTCTACAATCACATCATCAACATCGATTTCAAACATTGATTTTTCAGGATGTTTTAATACAAGTGTTGGCAATTCTCTTTCTTCACGCGCTAATTGCGTTTCTACTTGTTCCATATGGTTTAAGTAAATATGCGCATCGCCTAATGTATGAACGAATTCACCAACTTCTAAGCCTACTTCATTTGCGATTAAATGTGTTAATAAGGCGTAACTTGCAATATTGAAAGGCACTCCTAGGAACACATCCGCACTACGTTGGTATAATTGGCAGCTTAATTTACCATCAGCCACGTAGAATTGGAACATTGTGTGACATGGAGGAAGCGCCATGCTAGGCACATCTTCTGGATTCCATGCTGAAACAATCATACGACGTGAATCTGGAGAATTCTTCAATAAGTTGAGTAAGTCTGCGATTTGGTCAATCGTCTCACCCTTTGTTGTTTTCCAGTGACGCCATTGTGAACCGTAAATATTTCCAAGTTCACCGAATTCAGCCGCAAACGCATCATCCGTTAAGATTTTCTCACAGAAGTCTTTCTTCACTTCTTGGTATACTTCGTTAAATGCTTCGTCTTGCAAGCAGCGACGCCCAAAGTCTGTCATATCTGGACCAGTGTATTTAGGAGAAGAAACATAACGCTCAAACGCCCATTCGTCCCAAATGTGGTTGTTATGTTCTAATAAGTATTTGATATTAGTATCTCCGTGTAAGAACCATAGTAACTCGCTCTTAATTAAACCAAACGCTACACGTTTTGTTGTTAACAGTGGAAATCCTTTTTGCAAGTCAAAACGCATTTGGTATCCGAACACACTCTTTGTGCCTGTACCAGTACGGTCTGTTTTAATCGTTCCTTCTTCTAAAATCTTTCTTAGTAAGTCTTTATATTGTTTCGTCATATCTGTTCCTTTCTTTAATTCCCTGCTAGTTCTGCTAAATATTCCCAACGTTCGTAAGCCGCACTTGCTGCTTCTTCCGTCTTGTCTAATTCCTCTTGTAATTCTTGTAGTTTGGCAAAATCTTGTGCATGAACACTCATTTCCTCTTGCAAGAATTCTAGTTTCTCTTCGAGTTCTTGAATAGTAGCTTCTATCGTCTCCCATTCTTTCTTCTCTTGATACGTCATCTTCTTAGCCGGAGCTGCTTTTGGTGCCTCCACTTTTGGCGCTTCTGCCTTAGGAGTTTCTACCGCAACTTTTGCCAGTGTTTTTTCTTGTTCTAAATACTCACTCATCGATCCATAGAACAGTTCTGTTTGCCCTTCGCCTCGGATGACAAATAATTGATCCACCGTCTTATCTAAGAAGTAACGATCATGGGATACGATAAGGACCGCTCCATTAAACGACTCTAGGAAGTCTTCGAGTACGGTTAATGTATCGATATCCAAGTCGTTCGTTGGTTCGTCTAATAATAACACATTTGGTTTTGTCATTAATAAGCGAAGTAAGTAGAGTCGTCTTCTCTCTCCCCCAGACAATGTATGGATATACGCTCCATGTAAATGTCTTGGGAATAAGAACGTCTCGAGTAGTTCTGAGATGGAAGCAACTTCTCCGTTTTCACGTTTAATTTCTTCCGCTTCTTCTCGTAAATATTGGATGAGCTGTTTATCCATTGGGATATCTTCATCTTGTTGCTTATAGTACGCGATTCGAACGGTCTCACCGACTACAAACTGACCACTATCAAATGGAATCTGTCCAGCAATGGCGTTTAGGAAAGTAGATTTTCCAACACCATTCACCCCAGCAATCCCGACACGGGCTTGACTTTGAATAATCCAGTCCAGATTCTTCACGATTTGTTGCCCATTAATGGAAAGAGAGGCATCTTCTAATTGAAAAACGCGTTTCCCAATACGAGCTTGGTCGAATTCCATTACTAGCTTGTCGTTTGAAGTCGTCTGCTTCACATCTTTTTCTAATGCTTCAAAACGATGAATACGCGCTTGTTGTTTCGTTGTACGAGCTTTTGCGCCTTGACGCATCCACTCTAACTCACTTTGATACAATCGTTTTTGCTTTTGCGACATGCGTGCTGCGATTTGTTCTCGCTGGCTTCGTTGCTCTAAGTACGACTCGTAGTTTCCTTCGTAGGCTTCGATTCGTCCGTTCACCAGTTCAAACATATGCGTTACCGCACGTTCTAAGAAGTAACGGTCGTGAGTCACGAGCATCATCGCACCTTTGTAATTGGCTAAATACCCTTCTAACCATTCGATGGCTTCTAAGTCTAAGTGGTTCGTTGGTTCATCGAGCAATAGTAAATCCGGTTCTTCCATCAATACTTTTGCAAGTCCAACACGCTTCTTCTGTCCACCAGAGAGCGTACCCACTTTTTTCTGAATGTCCGTTAATCCCATCTTTTGAAGAATGGTCTTGATTTGAACTTCCACTTGCCATCCATCGATTTCATTCATCTTTTGTTCTAAGACGCTGTATCGTTTTGTGAGGCTTTCTGAAGTTGGATTTTCGCGTAATTGTTCAACCACTTCTTCATAGTCATGAACGACTTTTAATGTTGGATGGTCCCCCTTATATAAGGCTTCGAAAATCGTATCTTCATCATCTAATTCTGGTTGTTGCGATAAGTATCCAATTCTATAATCGTTAGACGTTGTGATGTCTCCTGATTCAGCAAAATCAACTCCTGCAAGAATAGATAATAATGTACTCTTACCGGTCCCATTTTGACCGATTAAACCTACGTGTTCACCTTCATTAATAATAAAGGACACGTCTTCTAATAATGATTTCGCACCATAAGATTTTTTCAAATGATCGACTCTAAAATCTTTCATGCAAACTCCTTTCAAGTCTCTTAATATAACCCTTGAATTTTCCCATTGTCATCAACACTAATCCCAAGTGCTGCTGGAATTTTAGGAAGTCCCGGCATTGTTAAAACTGTTCCCGTTAACGCTACAATAAATCCAGCACCAAGCTTAGGGACGAAAGAACGAATCGTAATATCGAAATCGGTTGGTCGTCCTTTTAATTTCGCATTATCCGAGAATGAGTATGGTGTTTTGGCAATACACACATTCAGATGGTTCCATCCCAGTTTTTCGAATTCCTTCAATTGTGTAAGGGCTTCGTCTGAATAATGAACGTTTGTCGCACCATAAACGTTCTTCGCAATCGTCTCGACTTTTTCTTGGATTGTCGCACTCATATCGTAAGTTGGTTGAAAAGTAGCGTTGTTCTCACATAATTCGACGACTTTCTCTGCTAGTGCGATACCGCCCCGACTTCCATGTTTCCACACACTCGTAAGAACACAATCCACACCCATCTCACGGCATAATTCCATAAAGAGGGCTTGTTCATCTTTTGTATCTGTTAAAAATTCATTTAAGGCTACAACAACTGGTAAGCCATATGCTTGTACGTTTTCGATATGTTTTCGTACATTTTTGAAACCTTCACGAACCGCCTCGAGATTCTCACCAAGTGCGAGTTCATCTAGCGCAACGCCACCATGCATTTTCGTCGAACGAATGGTCGCTACAAGCACAACTGCATCTGGATGTTTTCCAAGAACAGGAACTTTAATATCGAGGAACTTCTGTGCACCAAGGTCAGCACCGAACCCTGCTTCGGTCACGACATAGTCTGCAAGCGTCAATGCCATTCTCGTTGCCACGACACTATTACAGCCATGCGCGATATTAGCAAATGGTCCTCCATGAACAATGGCTGGTGTTTCTTCCAATGTCTGCACAAGGTTAGGCTTCATCGCCTCTTTGAGTAATGCGGTAATTGCACCTTCCGCACCTAAATCAAACACGGTAACAGGTTCTCCTGACTTTGTATACGCTACGAGAATATTTGAAACGCGTCGTTGCAAGTCGCTTAAATCACTCGCCAGGCAAAGAATCGCCATCATTTCAGTTGCGACCGTAATATCAAAACCGTCTTTACGAGGTGTTCCATTCACTGAACCTCCCAGTCCGATTTCAATTTCTCGCAACGCTCGGTCATTTAAGTCCAAGGCCCGCTTCCAAATAATGCGGTTAGGATCGATTTCTAATTCATTCCCTTGATGAATATGATTATCGATGATGGCAGATAACAGATTTGTTGCTGTCGTTAGGGCATGCATGTCCCCTGTGAAATGCAAATTGATTTCTTCCATGGGAACAACTTGCGCATAACCTCCACCTGTAGCTCCCCCTTTGAGCCCAAGAGTTGGCCCTAGAGATGGTTCACGAAGTGCAATGGCGGTTTTCTTTCCAATCGCTGTTAATGCGTCTCCAAGGCCAACTGTTACTGTAGACTTTCCTTCTCCAGCAGGAGTCGGATTCATCGATGTCACTAAAATGAGTTTCCCAAAATTCTCTGGGTTATGAATATCAGTCTTATCAATCTTGGCTTTGTATTTTCCATAGGGTTCCACTTCATCAGGTGTTAAATGAAGCTTTTCAGCAATCACCGTGATGGGTTGCATTTGGTTTTCTTGTGCAATTTTAATATCTGTTTTCATGAGGTCACCTCGCTTGATGCATATTCGTTTTATTATACCATAATTTGAAGCAAAAAAAGAGGTTCTATAATTTTTAGGGTTGATGGAAATTTTCCATCAACCCTATTTTAGTGTA
>CAUQUY010000066.1:0-7418 GCA_963521405.1 uncultured Streptococcus sp. | reverse complement strand
TTTAGATAAATTTAAGAGTGAAATTAAAGAATCTGCAATCAATTATTATAAAACATTATTTTCATCAATGGATTCTGAAGCAAAGGTAACTGTAGAATTCTCAGAATAATTCTTTCAAATAAAATTTTAGAAATAAATAACCCTGACCATCGCTGGTCAGGGTTTTCTCTTTGCATTTTAGAATAAGATTAAGAGTAAGCTAATTGTGATAATCAGTTGTACGACTAAACCAATGAGTGATAAGTAAATTGGATCGATCGTTGATTCTGTGGAGCTCTTAAACATCGAAGACGTAAATGTCACGATGTAGAGTAGGATATGCGCGAAGAATACAATCAAGATTCCAACGAATAACCATACTGGACTGATGAAGGTCATGACTGTTGCAACGGCAAGTAAGACAATGGCTAAAACGTTCATACCTTCGTATTGTGTCAACCAGTAGTTAAATACGTGTTGACGTTTTTGGAAGACATGTTTCAATCCATACGATACGCTTGGGAACCCAAGGTAGAACACCGCGTAGAAGAGGATGAAGCGAATGAACATCCAAATGTAGTTTGGTGTGCTTGTTAAGCTAGGTAAGATTGAAATGTCAGCGAATAATTGGTATTGACCAATCAGTGAATGAATTAAGTGAGTTGTCACGAATGCAGACATCACTGTTGCCAAAATAATTAAGGCGTATCCGTAAGTACGGCTATATTGACGCTTACGTGAATAGTGGTTTGTCGGTTGGACTAAACGTTCTCCAAAAAATGTGAAGAAGCGTTTGAATTTATTCCATGCACCAGCATAGGCTAGGCGATTATTCTTCACACGGTTTTCTTGTGAGCTACGGTTATTGTCTTCTTCTGGGATACTTGTTTCTACTTTCGTTGTAAACGATGGAGTAGGTTCGTTATTTTCGTCTAAAAGGTCGGTTTGAACACCTTCGTTTGGTTCAATCGACACCGGTTGTGAGAGTTCGTCTTGCACTGTTCCACAGTAAGGGCAGAGTGTTTCTTGTTCGTCAATCATCTCATGACAGAATGGACATTGTTTCATGAATCTTCCTCTTTCTATGTCTAATAATTTTCATTGCTATTGTATCATAATTTCACTATAAAAAAAGACTAGGAACTCCTAGTCTTAGCGTGGCATCTTTTCAGATGAGTAGGTCGTGTTCACATCACGAACTACAAACAGCTACATCCGGTAGTGTGCCAAAGCACTCCTGTTCCACATAACTCGCAGTCTCTAATGTACTGCGTGTCGCCTCATCGCATAGAATACATTATAGCAGAGGGTGTGTGGAATGTCATGTATGAACTATTTTTCGCGGATTACTTCGATTTTGTAGCCATCTAAGTCTTTTACGAAATAGTAGTTTGCAGGATGTCCTGGTAAACCTTTTAATTCTGTAACGTCGTAGCCTTTAGCAACGTGTTCAGCGTGAAGTCCTTCTAAGTCTTTAGCGCTGATCGCGATATGACCATATCCGTCGCCGATTTCATAAGGGCCGTGGCCATAGTTATATGTTAGTTCTAATTCGTAATCGTCACCTTCGAATGCTAAGTAAACGATTGTGAATTTGTGTTCTGGGAAGTCTTTTCTGTGAGTTTCTTTAAAACCAAATGCTTCTTCGTAGAAACGAATGCTTTCTTCTAGATTTTGAACACGGACACAAGTATGCAACATTTTTGACATGATGTGACCTCCTTTAATTATTTTTCTTAAGCCTAACAAACTCTACAAATAAATACAAGTTTTCGAGACTGTTTTTGTTTCGCGGACAAATGTATTCGATTAGTGGAAATGTGTTGCGTTCTTTTCATTAATTTGGTAGTCTAGTACCATTGAAAAAATAAGGAAGTGTCATATGAAAGTAATCAAATTTGGTGGAAGCTCTTTAGCAAATGCCACTCAATTAAGAAAGGTCTTTAATATCGTAAAATCTGATGAAAAACGTAAAATCGTGGTGGTTTCAGCCCCAGGAAAACGCACATCAGACGATGAAAAAGTAACAGACCTTCTCATCCAATTAGCAACTTCTCATATTGAAGGGAATTTTTTTGAATAATTATTAAATAAAATCTTTGTGCTTTATAAATAATTTTGTTATTAATTATAATTAAAACCATAAGTATTTGAACTCGTTCGTATTCATTTTAAAAACTTAAAAGAAAGAAACGACCTAGCTCCTGACTATTTAATGGATGCCTACAAAGCAAGCGGGGAAGACTTAAATGCACGCCTAATCGCGTCATATTTCAACCAAGAAGGTCTTGCTGCGAAATACGTGGGACCACGTGAAGCCAAGCTATGGGTGAGCGATACTCCAGGGGAAGCGCGTGTCTTAGAAGAAAGCTACCACGAATTAGAATATTTGCAATTAACCAATGAAGTGATTGTATTCCCAGGATTCTACGGGGTGACAAAAGAAGGCAATGTCGTGACATTCTCACGTGGTGGATCGGATATTACAGGTTCGATTTTAGCCAATGCTGTCAACGCCGAAGAATACGAGAACTTCACAGACGTTGATGCGATTTATGTAGCAAGTCCTAAAATCGTGCATAAACCACTGGCCATCGATGTGTTATCTTATACAGAAATGCGTGAGTTATCTTATGCAGGGTTCTCAGTATTCCACACAGAAGCGCTTCTTCCTTCTATCAAAAAAGGAATTCCAGTGCACGTGTGCAATACGAATAACCCTGAAGCAAGCGGAACTTACATTATGAAAGGAAAGGTCACTTCTCCAAATGTTATTTCTGGGATTGCAAGTTCACCAGGCTTCGTAAGTATTTACGTGAAGAAATACTTGATGAACCATGAGATTGGTTTCCTTCGTAAAGTATTGACGATTTTCGAAGAAGAAGGTATTTCCATTGAACATATTCCAACAGGGATTGATGATGCGACAATTATCATCCGTGGGGAAGATGCAACAGACGAACAACTCGACGGTATCGTGGAACGTTTATATGCTGAATTAGACGTGGATGATGCGCACTATATGCGTGGCCTCTGTCTTATCATGTTAGTAGGGGAAGGGATGGTCAACATGGTCGGTACAACGGCTCGTGTGGCTTCAACGCTTGCTCGTACACAAATCAATATCGAGTTATATAACCAAGGGGTATCTGAGGTTTCAATGATGTTTGGTATTTTAGACCAATACGAAAAGAAAGCCATCCGTGCGTTATATGATGAGTTCTTCGGTGAAGCGAAAGAATATCAAGTGGTGGAATAGTTTTTCCACAACACATTTAACCGAATAGTTAACGGTTGTAATTAACCGATGTGAAGAGTAGAATATCGATATATTCTGCTCTTTTTTTGAGCCAGTATTTTTGAATAGAATAGGAGGGACGAAGATGATTCGTTTCTTATTTAAAGATTCCATTCCAAAACGCATTGCGGCCAGTTTTGCCATTGTGATTTTGGTAGGGTCGTTACTACTCAATTTGCCGATTTCACAACTGGCAACGTCAAAGGCTTCGTATTTTGACCATTTATTTACAACCGTATCGATGGTGTGTGTAACAGGGCTATCGACGCAACCAGTCGCCGAAACGTACAATACTTTTGGACAAGTCATTTGTATGATTTTAATGCAAATCGGTGGATTAGGATTAATGAGTATTATTGCCTTTTTCCTCTATGATGCGGGGAAAAAGATGTCACTCGTTAGCAAACTAGCCTTGCAAGATAGTTTAAATCGTGATGATGGTCAAGATTTCAAGAAGTATTTAACGACTATTTTTAAATATACATTCTTTATTGAATTTATTGCAGCGGTTATTTTATCCTTCCGATTTGTTCCAGAATTAGGAACAGCAAAGGGGATTTTCACTGCATTCTTCTTTGCAATTTCTGCATTTTGTAATGCGGGATTTGATAACTTAGGGTCTAATAGTCTGATTAACTATGCGACGGATCCATTTTTAACATTAGTAGTTGCAGCTCTCATCATTCTTGGGGGAATCGGGTTCTCCGTTTGGTTTGATTTCAAACGTAGCTACCTTGAAATGCGAAAATCAACCAAGAGTAAAAAGCGTAAATCATTTTACAGACGATTGCAGTATCATACGAAGATTGTCCTTTGGTTGACGGGGATTATTCTACTTGGTGGAACGGTATTAACGATGATTACCGAATGGAATAATCCAAACACGATTGCAAATCTTTCTTTCTTCGATAAGGTGCTTGTGAGCTTCTTCCAAACGGTAACGATGAGAACGGCTGGATTTGCGACAATCGATTATACGACCGCTCATCCAACGAGCCTGTTGCTTTATTGTATTCAAATGATTATCGGAGGTTCTCCTGGTGGGACTGCCGGTGGGGTGAAGACTACGACTTTCTTAGTGGTTCTCTTATTCATTCGTTCAGAAGTGTATGATGAGAAAATGATTCAATTTAGACACCATAGTATTTCGCAAGAGATGGCCAGAAAAGCCTTAACGATTTTTATCGTGTTTACAACACTTATTCTAAGTAGTGTGTTCTTGCTCAGCTTAACGGACCCAGATGCGCCACTGTTATATACTTTATTTGAAACGATCTCAGCGGTATGTACAGTAGGGGTAACGGCGAATTTAACACCAACCTTATCCTTCCTAGGGAAGATCATTATTATGTTGTTGATGTTTATTGGCCGTATCGGACCATTAACCGTTTTATTGAGTTTCTCAAACAGAAAGAACAAAGCGCTCGACATGAAGTATGCGAAAGCACCATTATTAATTGGATAGAAAGTAGGAATTGTGATGAGAAAAACAGTTGGTATTTTAGGACTAGGTGTGTTTGGGATGACGATTGCCAAACAGCTTAGTGAATATGATTGCGACATTATTGCCATTGATCGTGATGAAGCAACCGTTAACCGTATTGAGCCACTTGTCACAAAGGCAGTCATTGCCGATGTGACAGACGAAGAAGTTTTGGAAGAAATCGGAATTGGCGACTGCGATACGGTGGTGGTAGCCACAGGGTCTAGTTTAGAAGCGAGTATTCTAGCCGTGATGCATTGTACGAAACTGGGTGTTCCAGAAATCATCGCTAAAGCAAAGGGCCGTACAACAACAGAAATCTTGACGAAGATGGGTGCGCAACGTGTCATAAACCCAGAAAAAGAAACAGGAATTCGTCTCGTGAAGAACATTCTTCACCATAAACTGGCTGAAGTGATTTCACTCGATGGCAATATCTCGCTAGTGGAATTTTATCCACCAAAATCGTGGGTTGGAAAACAACTTAGCGATTTAGACTTACGTAAAGATTTTGATTTGAACTTAATTGGATATCGTGAAGGAAAGGATGAATCGTTGAATACAAGAGTATTTGCGGATTTCCTTATTCGTGAAGATGTGATTCTAGTAGCGATTATCGGAACGGATAGCTTAGATAAAGCCACATTCCTCGAAGACTAATCAACAAGACCATATGAATCAAAAGTGGTTCATATGGTCTCTTTTTCTGTAAAAATGGGTTCAAACCCTTTCCAAAGTATCCATTTCATAGTACACTAGGACTATCAACTTTTTAGAAAGTAGGGATTATAATGGCCAATAAAAAACCATTAAGACGTGAAGAAGTTCCAGTAGAATTAACGTGGGACCTTTCCGCAATTTACGAATCAAACGAAGGATTTGAAAAGGACTTAGAATTTGTTAAATCACAAATTCCAGCAGTAGCCGCTGCAAAAGATACAGCATTAAAAGATGGAGAATCATTATTAGCATTCTTAAATCTTTTAAACGTAGTGGATGATAAGATTGAAACTGCTTATGTTTACTCACATTTAAAAGCAGACCAAGATACTTCTAACAATGAAAACCAAGTCTTAAATCAACGTGCATTCTCAACATACATCGAATTCTCAGGTGCTTCAGCATGGTTTGCCCCAGCAATTTTAGCATTATCTGATGAAGCATTCGAAGAGTATTTCAAACAAGAACCAGGATTAGAAGACTTCCGTGTCTTATTAGAAACAGCGCGTATTAAAAAAGGTCACGTGCTTTCAGATAAAGAAGAAGCTTTATTATCAAAAGCTAGCGAAGTGTTCCAAGGCGCAAGCAAAACGTTCAACTTATTGAACAACGCTGACATCAAGTTTGATGAAATCACAACTGAAAATGGCGAAAAAGTTGAATTGACAAACGGAAACTACTCAGTATATATCGAGTCTAAAAACCAAGATGTTCGTAAGGAAGCATTCGAAACACTATACAAACCTTACATCAACTTAAAAAATACATTCGCAAGCACACTTGGTACAGAAGTGAAAGGTCATAACTTCAGCGCTTCGGTTCATAACTATGACTCAGCTCGCCAAGCAGCACTTGCTTCAAACCAAGTTCCTGAAGAAGTGTACGATGCTTTAGTAGACGTGGTAAATGAAAAATTACCATTATTACACCGTTACATCGCATTACAACAAAAAGCATTAGGCTTAGATGAATTGCATATGTATGATTTATACGTACCAATCACTGGAGACGCTCCAATTAAATACAATTACCAAGAAGCATCTCTAGCAAGTGTGGAAGCGTTGAAACCTCTTGGTGAAGAGTACAATGAAATCATGAAGAAAGCATACGCAGAACGTTGGATCGACGTTGCTGAAAACATCGGTAAACGCAGTGGTGGATATTCAAGTGGAGCATACTCAACAGCACCATACATCCTATTGAACTGGCATGATGAATTATCAAACTTCTTCACATTAGTTCACGAGTTAGGACACAGTGCACACAGCTACTTCACTCGTAACACTCAACCAAAACAATACGGAGATTACTCAATCTTCTTAGCGGAAATTGCTTCTACAACAAACGAAAACATCTTAACAGATTACTTGTTGAAGAAACATACAGATAAAGAAGCGCAAAAATATATCTTAAACAACTATTTACACCGCTTCAAATCAACTATTTTCCGTCAAACACAATTTGCGGAATTCGAACATAAGATTCACGTAATGGACCAAGAAGGCCAACCATTAACACAAGAATCAATCGCCAAAGCTTATAGCGAAATCAACGCGAAATACTACGCGAATGTTATCCAAGATGAGCAAATTGCTTATGAGTGGGCACGTATTCCTCACTTCTACATGAATTACTATGTATTCCAATACGCAACTGGTATGGCTGCAGCGACTGCTTTATCAGATAAAATCTTACATGGTACTCCAGAAGATTTAGAAGCTTACTTAAACTACTTACGTGCAGGACGCAGCGACGCTCCAATCGAAGTAATGAAAAAAGCCGGCGTAGACATGACGAAGAAAGACTACTTATACGACGCATTCGACGTATTCGAACAACGCTTAGCACAACTTGAGGCTCTTATGAGCGAATAACAAAACAAACGGCTCTTTGTCAAATAGTGTTGATGAAGAATTTTAGGAAGGGATTAAGCAACTA
>CAUQUY010000065.1:0-7424 GCA_963521405.1 uncultured Streptococcus sp. | reverse complement strand
TACACTAAAATAGGGTTGGTGGAAAATTTCCATCAACCCTAAAAATTATAGAACCTTTATTTTTTGCACCTTTTCCCTTCAGCGATGGGAGATAAACTAAGAAAAGTTTACTTATACATAAAGAAAAAAGAGTCCCTCGGACTTTATAATGACATTAATGGCGGTTGCAACCGATGTGAATTACAGATTCTTGAAGAGGATTCTTCTAGAATCTGTTTGAAGCTCGGTAGGGTTGAGACCGTGGCTCAACCCGGTGTAGCCTTTTTAGTCATTATAATAACGTCCGAGAGGACTCTTTTGATTTTATTTTAGAAAGTAAGCAGGTAACCTTTCTTAGTTTATCTCACTAAGCCTACCGCTTTTTCCATCTTGCGTAGTGTCTTATTCGCTACATAATTCGCTTTCTTAGCACCCTCATCAAGAATCTCATCTAACTTTTCTGATTTTAATAGCTCATAGTAGCGTTCTTGAATTGGTTCCATAACAGCGATAATAGCATCAGCTAATTCTTCTTTGAATTGGCCGTAACCAACGCCTTTGAAGCGTTCTACGAGTGATTCAATACTTTCGCCAGAGAAAGCAGAGAAAATTGTTAATAGGTTTGATACACCAGGTTTTTCAGCAGGGTCGAATTCAATCACACCGCTTGAATCTGTCACAGCGCTCTTGATTTTCTTGCGAATCACAGATGGTTCATCGAGCATGCTGATGTATTCTTTAACGTTCGCGTCTGATTTACTCATTTTCTTTGTTGGTGTTTGTAAGCTCATGACACGTGCGCCAGCTTTTGGAATAAATGGTTCTGGCATTACAAGTAGTTTGTTGCCATTTCCGTAGCGGCTGTTGAAACGTTCAACGAAGTCACGTGTTAATTCCATATGTTGTTTTTGGTCTTCTCCAACAGGAACCACTTCAGCGTTATATAAAACGATATCGGCTACCATTAGAGGAGGGTATGTTAATAAACCAGCAGAAACTGATTGTTGTTTTTGAGATTTATCTTTGTATTGTGTCATACGTTCTAATTCACCAACGCCGACATTACATTGAACGATCCATGCAGCTTGTGCATGTGCAGGAACTTCTGATTGTACGAAGATCGTTGACTTTTCAGGGTCAAGACCAATCGCAAGGTAAAGTGCTGCAAGTGAACGCGTTTGTTCTTTTAATTTCTTTGGATCTTGTGGAACGGTAATCGCGTGTTGGTTTACGATACAGTAAGTACAATCGTACTCATCTTGTAAGGCCACGAAGTTTTTCATCGCTCCAATATAGTTCCCGATAGTTGGGATAGCTGAAGGCTGTACGCCTGAGAAAATTCTTTTTTTAGACATATAAGTGCTCCTTAAACTTGTTAGTTTTATTATACCTTATTTCTAAAGGATTTTCATGAAAAAATAGTTACAACTGTTTTCAACGTTTGTGAATTCAGAGATTTTCTGTTGAAGACACAATCACGAAATGAAAGCGAGTGAAAATATTATGAAACATTAAATTTTTCATCAAAAGTGAAAAAAGTTTGTGAAAATCTAAAAAATATCCAAAAATCATATAGATTTTTTTTTATATATCATATATAATAATACACGTAGATAAGACCGAAGACTTTAGAAGAGGAGGACATCGAAGTATGGTTACATTATATACATCACCTAGCTGTACATCTTGCCGTAAAGCTCGTGCATGGTTAGAAGAACATAACATCTTGTACACAGAAAGAAACATTTTTTCAGAACCATTAACAATTGACGAAATTAAAAACATCCTACGAATGACAGAAGACGGAACAGAAGAGATTATCTCAACTCGTTCAAAAGCATTTCAAGAGTTAAAAATTGACTTAGATGAAGTTCCATTAAATCAATTGTTCTCATTAATCCAAAACAACCCAGGATTGCTACGTCGCCCAATTATGTTGGACGAAAAGAGATTCCAAGTAGGGTACAACGAAGACGAAATTCGTCGCTTCTTACCACGTGAAGTTCGTGCTTACGAATTAGATATGGCACAACGCTTAGTTAACTTTTAAAGATCAAAAGCCTTGATGATTCAGGGCTTTTTTTGTACCCAAAATTTACTGAATTTTGGAAAAGTTTGGAAATAAATATTCATAAGAGAAAAACAAGCACCTCAACTTGAGGTGCTTGTTTTTCTTATAGTTCTTTATAGTAATAAACTGCCAGTTGCGTACGATCACGCAATTCTAACTTTTCAAGCAGAGCCGATAAGTAGTTTCTTACCGTTCCTTCGCTGAGATACATCTTCTCGGCGATTTCTTTATTATTGAATCCTTCAGCAACGAGGTAGAGCAGTTCATTTTCACGCTCGTTTAAATGGGCACTCGATTTCTTCTCGAAGGTTTTCTTCACTGGCATCTCAATCGTAGAGTCGTAGACGATTTGGCCATTCATTACGGCATCAATCGCGGGAAGAATTCCTTTAATATGTTGCTTCAATAAATATCCTCTGCAACCAAGGGAGAGTGCTTTTGTAATATACTCATCGTCTTGGAAGGTTGTTAAAAACAAAATCTTCGCGTCAGGGAAGTCTTTTAGAATCGTTTCTGCGGCTTCGATTCCGGTAGTAGGTTCCATCCGAATGTCCATCAAGACTAAGTCCGGTTGATGAGTGTTATACAGTTCCACAGCGTCTTTGCCGTCCTGACCTGTACCGACCACTTCAATATGGTCTTGAACAGATAGAATCGTCTCGAGCGCTTGAAGCACTAGAAAGTCGTCATCGACTAGAATCGTTTTAATCATGGTTGACCTCCTGTTTTGGGATTCGGATAAAGATGTCATATCCGTTCTTTGTTTGTAGTGTCATAACCCCTTTATGTTTCTCCACCAGTTCTTTCATCATCGTAAGACCCATGCCCGGGGTGTCATTACTTGTTTCGTTTCCATTATCCTTATATTGAATCGTATAGTAGTTGTTTTGTTCTAGTAAAAATAATTGAATTTGATTTCCGTTTGAATACTTCATAAAGTTTGTTGCCATCTCTTTACAGATAGTAAGAATGTCGTATTTCAATCCGATTGGAATTTCATCCGAAATCGTATTTTGATAATTGACTTGTGCCTTCTCTTCCAGTGGGTGAAGAATTTCGTCCATCTTTTGAGAGAGTAGGAAGGAGTCATCGTAAAGCTGATGAATCGTCGTTCGAATCTCGTCCATCCCGTTCTGAAGGATTCCGGAGACTTGTTCTAACTTCTTCTCGACAACAGGTTCATTGGTGATAATTTGCAAGGCTTCCAGTTGCATAATTGAAGCGCTGAGCGTATGTCCGATTTGATCGTGCAAGGCGTGAGAAATACGATTCCGTTCCTTAAGGGTTGCGACCTCCATTTGCTTCAACGTTTCTTCTTGGCTAAATTGTTGTCGCTGCAATAGGAGGAGTCGTTCATGCTCTAAGTCGTCTTGAATATGGTGACTCATCGTACGGAATTCTTTATCATAGCGACTACGTAAAATAACGTACGTTCCGATAACGCTTAGGATTAATGTGAATAAATCTGGTCGCAGTAAAAGGATGACGCCGGCAAAAGCTCCTGGGAGCCCGAATAGTTGGGCAGCATGCATGATGAAAATGGAAAGATACAATCCCGTTTCAGGATAGAAGATGCATAAAGCACCAGATATCACTAGGGAAATGCGTTGAATCCAACTATTTTCAAATACTTCTATGGATAGAGACAAAATAAAAATACATAGACCTAAAAATATAGTAAAGACTTCTGTTTGTTGTCCCATTAAATACATACTAATCAAAATAAAGAACATTAACTTCTCTAAAAACGTGCGCACGATTCTCACCTCCAAAACGTCTTTTCTTCAGTGTAGCCCAAATAAGGAGAAATATCTAGCTATTTATGACAAATGTCATATAGAACTAACGACATTTGACACTAGTTTGTGACAAGGGTGGTCGATATACTAAGAGTGTAAAAACAATTAATGAGGTGAGGACATGGAAAATAGTATCCAAGTAAAGAGTCTTGTAAAACGTTACAAAGACTTGATGGCATTAAATCATTTTGATATTGAAATTCGTAAAGGAGAGCTTCTAGCGCTTCTTGGGCCAAACGGATGTGGGAAGACAACAGCGATTAACTGTATGTTAGGATTTTTAACCTTTGATAGCGGTGAGGTAACGGTTCTTGGAGAAAGCAAGTTCCCATTATCAAGTAAAGTACGACGTGAAATCGGGATTGTTCCACAAGAATTAGCGTATTTAGATAATTTATCAGTAGAAGAAAACATTGATTTCTTCTGTGGGCTCTATATTTCAGATCCAAAGCAACGTAAACAATATGTACAAGAAGCTATCGAATTTGTAGAACTACAAGAATTCCGCAAATTTGTTCCAAAGAAATTGAGTGGTGGATTGAAACGCCGATTGAACATCGCTTGCGGAATCGTGCATAAGCCAAGTTTAATTTTCTTCGATGAACCAACTGTTGCGGTAGACACACAAAGTCGTTCATTTATTTTAGAAGGAATTCGCAAACTCAACGAACAAGGGAGCACGATTATTTATACAACACACTACTTAGACGAAGTGGACGGATTAAGTGACCGCATCGTGATTATGGATAAAGGAAAGAGCATTGTTTCAGGAACTTCACAAGAGTTGAAGAAATCGATCGCGACTTCTGAAATTATCCAAGTAGAACTTTCAACAATTCCAACTGAAGAACAAGTAGCACGCTTAAAACAAATTCCACACGTTCTTGTATTAGAGCATCATAAAGATCATTTGAAATTTAACTTCGAACAAGGAACAAATCACTTACTTCACGTGGCAAACATTCTAGAAGAATTGAACTTAAGCTATGTTCGTTTATACAGTGAACAGCCAAGCTTAGATGATGTGTTCCTTGCATACACAGGGAAAGGACTTCGAGATTCATGAAGACATTCTTAAAGCTATTAACGTATTTATCAAAAGACGCCTTAAAAGATTTTTCATTCTCGTTTTGGGTGTTACTCTATCCAATTATCTTGATTTCACTCTATTTCGTATCCTTTTCAGGAATCATGGAACAAGACATGGGGACGGTTCGCGTAGCCATGACAGCCGACAACCCATATCACCATGTGTTTGAACAAGCTGGAGATTACTTCGAAATTATCGATGTAGAGTCAGAAGAAGCAGGGAAAGCACTCGTCACAGAGGATAAAGCAGACGGATTTCTTGAAAAGAACTTAGATGTGGTGGTTAGCCAATCGATGGGGATTCCACAAAGCGTGTTGAAAAATGTAGCGACACAAATCAAACAAGTGCAAAGCCTTGGACGAGGCGCAGCATCTATCGACTTTAAAAAGAGCTGGGTGACGCAGGAGACAACCGATGTCAGTCAAGGGACGATGTTATTTTACACAGCGATTGCTAGTTTCGCGATGTACTCGTTGTTTAGTGGTGTCGTTTGTGCAGCTTACTTAAACGGGAACTTATCGCCGATTGGCCGACGTATTATGGGCAGTCCATTTAGCAAAGGCAAACTCATTATCAACTGCTTTATGATTGGTTTATTACTCAATATCGCTTCAAACGCAATCATGCTGGTCTATACGACACAAGTATTGAAAATTAATCTATTTGCAGATTGGGCAGGAAGCCTCCTTCTCATGTTACTAGGAAATGTATTCGGAATTGCTGCAGGGCTTCTTATTGGAACTAATCAAAAACTAACCATTCAGGGAAGAATTATCTTCGCGTTAATTACAAACCTCGTCCTTTCAGCACTTGCTGGAATGATGGGAACAGCAATGAAAGGATTTGCCAATACCTTTATGCCAGGATTTAACCAGTTTAATCCGGTCGCATTAATGGTTACAGGATTTTATCAATTAAATCGCCTTGTAGGAAGTGCAGATTTTGGTAGAACCTACTTATTACTTGGCGCATATACACTAGCACTTCTAGGATGTGCACTATGGAGATTAAGGAGAACACGTTATGATAGTCTATAAATATTTTCTAAAACTTGCTTATCGATTAAAATCATATGCGATTATTTTCCTAGTCATCTTTATGGCAATGGGCCTTTCCCAAGTGCTAGGAAACAACGAAGTCACAGGTTTCAAAGATACACAATATAAAGTCTTGATTAAAGACGAATCAGATGGCAATAGCGAAATTATCAACGCGCTCGTTGCCGCACTTCAAAAAGATCATAAAGTCACACTCACAACCAATAGCGATAACAGCATGAAAGAAGCTGTCTATGGAAATGATGTAGATGGTGCGCTTTGGATTCCATCGGATGTTGATACAAGAATCAACAATGGGGAATCTGCTGTCAAAATGGAAATTGGAAATTCACTGAACGGCAATGTCCTTCGTGAGTACGTTAATTCCTATATTCGCTATGCGGTTGTATTGAAAAATCAAGGCAACTTTAGCGTTGAGAATATGAATAAGATTTTAAACGAGCAAGCCTCCGTGAGTGTCATTTCAAAAGACGCCACACTTAAGGATGACGATTACTATGCAAAATTTGGTGAAATCTACTTTGCGTATACACCATTCGTTTATATCTCAGTATTTATCTTCTTGCTTGGATTAATCTTTGCCTTACTTGAAAATGATGAAGTCGCAAAACGAATTATTATCGGTATGAAGAGTGTAAACCAAGTGATGATTGAAAAATTTCTTGGTGGCTTAACAGTTGTTGGAATAATCGTTGGAATCAACTTACTATTCGTAGCCATTGTGGCACCAAGCTTCTATATTAGCGCGGGTGCTCCAAAGGCATTAATGCTCACTTTCGCGTCAGCACTTACAGCCTATGCACTGGCATTCCTATGCTCGGTCATTATAGGGGACAACACGTATGGTTATTCTGCAGCAAGTACGGTAGTGGGGATGGGGGTATCCTTTATCTCAGGAATTTTCGTGCCACTTGAATTACTGAATCCAGTAGCCATTAGTATCGCGAAATTCTTCCCAGTGTATTATGTCATCACTGCAACCGAAAACCCATCGCTAGAATTTTCAAGTTACGCTATGAATCTAGGTATGGTTCTCTTATTCGGAATCTTGTATGCAGCACTAGCCTTTAGCATCCAACATATCCGAACAAGACAATTCGGCCTCACCCTAAGAAAAGCCTAAGCCTTATTTATAAAAAGAGAAGAAGCCTCGTCGTTTCGCGGCCCACTTCCATCCTATTCACCTTCCAAAAATAAGAGGGAAATACAAAGGTTTTTGCACCTTTAAAAAGCTTGGAGGGGCAAATTGAACAAAATAAATAAAAAAAGATTACGAAGAATCTGCGGATTTTATAATCGCAGTAACGGGGAATCGCATCGAATGTGAATTACGCGGAGTAAGGACGAGTCCTGTACTCCGCGTTTGAAGCTTCGAAGGTGCAAGACTACAGGCTTGCACCGGTGCCCCGTAACAGCGATTATAAAAA
>CAUQUY010000064.1:0-7437 GCA_963521405.1 uncultured Streptococcus sp. | reverse complement strand
ATACCATACTCCCCATAAAAACACAATGAATAAAGCTTGAAAAACAAAATAAAAATGAAACAGATTTTACAACCTGTTTAATTTTGAAATTTTATATAGTTATTCACCTAGTTCTTCAAGAATATTTCGGGCTACTCTCTCGGAAATTCCGATAGTTTGTAACTCCTCAAGACTAGCTTGTTTCATTGCTGTTATAGTTTTAAAATGACGCAATAGTTTCTTTCTTGTTTTCGGTCCGACACTATCAATCATTTCCAATTTCGAAGCAAATGTATTTTTACTTCGTAGTTGTCTGTGGAACGTAATCGCAAATCGGTGAACTTCCTCCTGGACACGTTGTATTAGTTGGAATGCTTGTCCTTTTCTATCCAAATCAATTTCCTTATAGTCTTCACCATACAGTAATGTAGCGGTTTTATGTTTTTCATTTTTCACCATTCCACATACTGGAATTTCTAATCCTAATTCATCTTCCAGAACTTCTAGCGCAGCTCTCATTTGGATTTTACCACCATCCATTAAGATTAAATCTGGAAGTTTAGCACCTTCTCTTAGTAATCTTGAATAGCGTCTACGGATGACTTCTTGAGTCGTCGCAAATTCGTGACTTCCTACAACAGTCTTCACTTTAAACTTACGGTAATTTTTGCGGTCTGGTTTTCCATCCTTAAAGACTACCATCGCAGATACTGGATTGGTCCCTTGAATATTCGAATGGTCAAAAGATTCAATCACTGAAACTTTTTCTAACCCTAACGCTTCTGAAAGTTCTTCCAAGGCACCTTTTGTCTTCAACTGACTTTGCTCTTCTCTTCTGAATTTCTCATTTAATGAAATCTCACTATTTTGAGTAGCAAGGTCTAACATTCGTTTCTTAGAACCTCGTTTTGGTGTCATCACCTTCACACCGAGCGTTTCTGATAATAGTTCTTGGTCAATCGCTTCTGGAACCAAGATTTCTTTTGGAAGAATATGGTTTTGGTCTTCATAAAACTGAATGATAAATGATAGGACTTCATCTTCTATCTGGTCATAAATTGGAAACATCGCTGCTTCACGTTTAATAATCGTCGACTGTCTGAGTAAGAAGACTTGAATAGAAATCCATCCTCTATCAACGACATAAGAGAACACATCTCGGTTCGTGAAATCTGCGTTCATGATGTTTTGTTTCTCGACGGTTGCTTCGATGTACTTAATTTGATCACGATAATCCATTGCTTTTTCAAAATCGAGTCTTTCGGAAGCTTCATTCATCTTCGAAGTCAAATCATCTTTAATCGTCTTCACATCTCCGTTTAAGAATCGTTGGATTTTCTTGATTTGCGCATCATACTCTTCTTTTGAAACTTCATGATCACAACAACCAATACATTGCCCTAGATGGTAATAGAAACAAGCTCGTGTTTCATTCTTCCCACATTTTCGAAGTGGATAGATTTTCTGGATGAGTTGCTGCGTTCCTGTTGCTGCAGTGACATTTGGATAAGGGCCAAAATAAATCCCCCCATCCTTTTCTACCTTATGAGAAATCACTAGTTGTGGGTCTTTCTCAGATGTAATTTTTAAGTAAGGATACATCGTTCCTTGTTTTAGTTTGATGTTGTAATGAGGCTGATATTTCTTAATCAAGTTAATTTCAAGTAAGAGAGACTCTTTATTTGTCTTTGTCACAATATACTCAAAATGGTGACTCTCACTCACTAATTTTTCCGTCTTGGTATCATGGGCGCCCCTAAAATAAGAGCGAACACGATTTTTTAGATTTTTCGCTTTTCCGATATAAATAATATCATCATTAGCATTTCGCATTATGTAACAACCTGGTAAATCAGGAAGATTCTTTAGTTTACTTTCAATTAATTCACTTGCCATTCAATCTTCCTTTCTAAACATTATCGTTGCCATACAATTTTTTCGAATTCATCTTTTAATTCACGGTCCATTTCATCCTTATATACAGGATATAAGAATAATCGCACCTCTTTTTTACTCAATAGTTTTAGCGTTTTTAATAATTCTATCACTTTCAAGCGCACTAGATGATCTGGAAAATGAAGCACTTGCCACATATAGTCGTAATCGATGAGTTGAAACTCAATCATCTTATTTAAAATGACTTCATGCCATTTCGAAAGCGCGAAGAATTGAGGAGGTAAAACCAAAGTCGAATGTTGCTTCATATAGTCATAAACTTCGGGTCTAACAACTCCTTTTATGTAATCAATCGTACCTTCGATAAAGACTTTTGAAGTTGATTTCTCAATGTACTCTAATGCCGTTAGCGATAATGGATCTTTTTCTAACAGTTTATTGAACTGTGAAAATCGTAGTTTACTATTCGTTTTACTTAGTACAAATAAAATGATGGCATCATCACGATTGGCTGATTTCAACGAAGCCTCTATTATAGATTCAACTTTTGACCGCGACGACCAAATGACTTTGTCCACAAGGCCTTTTAAGTAATGATTTTGATGGAACTCCTCAGATTCCACATCTGTGCAAGTGGATAGTTCTAATTCTAAACATTCTTTCATTCGGCATAATAATGCTACCGATTCTATAGTGAAACTGCGATTCTTTTTCGTTAAAAACGACAATGGATAAATGGATTCAACCAACCACTGGATAAACTGTTCATCACTCGTTCCATGCAATACACATAGTTGATAATTGCGTTCAACCTCTGGAGTCATTTCATGGGCCATAATGACACGAAGTAGTTTTGGATGATACATACAACTTTTGGCGGCAATAGGTCGCATGCTGACTTGTTTCATCATCACATTCAGCAAATAAAAAGCATCTGCCTTCGTTCTGATTGGATAGAAAAATAAGTAATATAAGCGTCCATATCCTCTAAGAGAAGGCTCCAATTTTTCTAAATAGTCTTTCCACTGACTTTCGTGAATACAATAGGATTTTGCAAATACAATATAGAAAGTATACGAACTATGTTTCTCGAAGTATTGAATCTTCCGCTGAGTGATTTCATTATCAAAGAATACTAGTAGCATTAACACTAATCTAAATTCTTCTTTTACTGTAGTGACTTCAAGTAATACCGTTAATCGATCGCATAGGAAGTCCTTCATTTCGGAGGATAACTGGTCGACAAACTGCTTCCAATGGATAAGTAGAGGTTCTATCCAGTAAATCACAGGAATATCAAACTTTAGAATTCCCTCGCATACTTCCACATTTGGATTCAGTAGTTTTGTCATCGCATGATAGAATTGCGGTAATCTATCTTGACTCTTCACTCGTTTTCCAAGTGCAAAGGCAAAGAACTCTCCCTTTCCATCCACGGCATCTTTCATGAATGAATACGGAATTTTTGGATACATCTTTCTATTTCGAAGAAACTCTTCGTAGATGGACTGATTACCCATTTCTATCCCCTCCTACGGTTAGAAACACAAAACACCTATCCTATAACGCTTCTTTATACACTTCCATTGCAACTTCTGGCGTCAAATCACCATGCTCAGATAATTTCACTTTCTTGTGACGTGTTAAGCCGTCCACTAAAGCTTGTAAGACATCTTCACCTAGATTCACATCGCTAAAGCGAATTGGAGCTCCTAATGATTTAAAGAACTCTTCTGTTTTAGCAATCGCCTCATCAACAATCTCTTCATCGCTTCCTGATAAATTCCATACACGTTTTCCGTATTGTACTAATTTATCAAATTTCTGCTGTTTTCTAACTTTCATCATTGCTGGTAAGACAATCGATAATGTACGACCATGGTCAATTCCGTGGTTCAATGTAATTTCATGTCCTAATGCATGTGAAGACCAGTCCGTTGGTACACCTAGGTTAATCGTTCCATTTAATGCATTTGTTGCGCACCACATAAATGTTCCACGGTCATTGTAATCAATATGGTTCGTGTCAATAACACGAGGTGCGATTTCAATTAGAGTTTGTAAGATACTTTCTGCATAGCGATCTTGAAGCAATGCTCCTACTGGATAAGTTAAATAGTTTTCCATCACGTGGATAAATGTATCCAGTAACCCATTCACTAATTGTCGTACCGGTAATGTATAGGTCAATTCAGGCTCTAATACTGAAAATACAGGGAATGTCTTAGGTCCACGGAAACTTACTTTTGCTTTTTTCTCAACAAGTGTAATCACCGCACCTGAGTTCATTTCCGAACCCGTTGCAGGAAGTGTAAGAATCGTCCCAAAAGGAACAACTTCTTGGACAGGTAATCCTTTACCTACACCCCATCCAAATAAATCAACTGGATCTTCTGTAAAGAGACTTGCTGCAGAAACAAATTTAGTCCCGTCAATTACAGAACCGCCGCCTATAGCTAGTAAATAAGTAAAGTTACCTGCACGGACTTTCTCAACAGCTTTCATTAATGTTTCAAATGTTGGGTTGGCTTCAATTCCTGAAAACTCATCCCATTCACGATTTCCTAAAGCTTTAACAGCACGATCAAATGCTCCGTTTTTCTTAACAGAGCCGCCCCCGTAAAGGACTAATACTTTAGCGTCTTTAGGAATTTCATTATCAATATCTTCAATACGATTTCTTCCAAATAAAATCTTTGTTGGATTTTGGAATGTAAAATTTTGAATTTCATGTGTCATTTCAAATCACCTCGTTACTTCTTACTTTAATTGTACCAAAACTAATAGATCCTTTCTAAAATATCGGCTTTAAAAACAAAATAAACTGGACAATCGCCCAGTTTATGATTCTTAATTTATTATTTTTGATTCGATGTATTTTTTTAGGCGGTCTGCTGAGATTTCCTTTTCTAATTTAGAAACTTCAACAGGGCTTAATGTGACTTCACACGTTAAAACGCCGTCTGCATCATAAGAAACGACAACTTCTCCAACATCTTCTCTAGATTCTCTTGTCACTTTTGGAAATAACGCTGCTAATTCCTTTTCAACTTCAAGTGCACAGTGCTCTCTAAGTAAGCGAAACTGTTCTGCAATCACCGTTGGAATATAATAGCAGTCCACTAATGTCATTTCTTCATCTTTAGATTTTCGGTTTGACTTTTTCGCTTTTTTCATAAATGACCTCGTTTCTTTCTTCTTGTCTAGTATACAAAAATTCACCCGAGAAGGCAAAAACATTAAATTTATCCAAAGATTAGGAACCTATTTTCCAAATGAGCGATTTCATGGTAAAATAGCTATGAATTACACTTATAAGGAGATACTATGCTTACAATCAATATGCTAACTCGTGCAGACAGCGTTAAAGGCCAAGGAGTTATGTCTGCGACAGAGGAACAAATAAACCTTGTAACTGAAGGATTAAAAGGTTATAACGTTGTTGTGAATCAGCTTAAAATTGCTGACATTAACCATATCCATACCATTAATCCAGATTTTCTTTTCAAATCATTTTTAAACAATAAAAAGCAACCGACAATTGCGTCCGTTCACTTTTTACCAGAAACATTAGAAAAAAGTATTTCTCTTCCAAAACCAATTAAAGAGTTATTCTATAAATATGTTTTATCATTTTATAAACAAGCGGACTATTTAGTAACTGTAAACCCTCGTTTTATTGATGATTTAGAAAAGTATGGAGTCGATCGTTCTAAAGTAACGTACATTCCAAACTTCGTATCTCGTGAAACGTTCTATAAAATTACAGACCAATCCAAAGCAGACTTACGTGAGAAATTCGGATTAGATCCAGATAAATTTACCGTTGTCTCTGCTGGTCAGCTTCAAATGCGTAAAGGCGTTCTTGAGTTTATCGACCTAGCGACTAAAATGCCAGATATCCAATTTGTTTGGGCTGGAAACTTTGCTTTTAAAGGGATTTCTGAAGGTCGTAAAGAAATTATGGAACACATGGATGATCTTCCAGATAACGTTCACTTCCTTGGACTTGTGGAGCGTGATCGCATGAATGAGTTCTTTAATATGGGTGATGTCATGCTTCAATTGTCATTCGAGGAGTTATTCCCGATGACGATTTTAGAATCGATGAACGCAAACATCCCACTACTCTTACGTGATTTACCAGAGTACAAACCAATTTTATTTGACTACTACTTAAAAGCAAACAGTCAACAAACGTTTAAAGACGAATTAACAAAACTAAAAGAAGACGCCGATTATTACACAAAGGCCTGCGAAGGTTCAAAGCGCGGCGAACAATTCTATTCAAAAGAAAGTATTCTAGAACAGTGGCAACAATTTTATGATAAAGTTGCAACAGAAAGAAACTTGTTATCATAAAAGGAGAAATAATGACTACAGAAGAAATTAAACAAGGAAAACCACTTTCCCCTACGGCTCAAAAAGTCATGAACATTGCTTCAATTCTCGGAGCAATTGCGACAGTGGTCTTTATCGTTTGGGCTTGGCAAAAAGGGCTCTTCACGTCACAAGAGACGTTATCAGCCTATATGCTTCAAGCGGGAATTTGGGGCCCACCAATCTTTATCTTTTTACAAATCTTACAAACCGTTGTTCCAATCATTCCAGGAGCGCTCACAAGTATCGCTGGTGTTTATATTTACGGAAACTGGATTGGAAACATTTATAACTACATCGGTATTGTGATTGGATCCATCATTGCCTTCTATCTTGCAAGACAATACGGACAGCAATTCGTAAAATCAATGGTTAGCGAACATACGTATAATCGCTATATCAGTTGGTTAGATAAAGGACAATGGTTCGACTACTTCTTTGCATTCATGATGTTCTTCCCTGTTTCACCGGATGACTTCTTATGTATGCTCGCTGGTTTAACAAAGATGACTTATAAGAAATTCATTATTATCATCTTAGTCTTTAAACCATTTACACTGGCTGCCTACACAATCGGCCTACGATTTATTATCGACTGGGTCTGGGCATTCTTCCAATAAGCAAAAACAAACCCTTGAGAAATTTTCTCAAGGGTTATTTTTTATGTTAATCTTTCTTTTTAAAGACTTGAACAGTTGCAAGAACAATTCCACTAATAAATACGCTGAGCGTTAAAATAATACCCGCTAATAATAGAGGATTTTTGCTTAGGCTTCTTAACCAGTTCGCAAATGTTCCAAGATCACTATCTTCGTCAAATGATAAGATTCCGCCATTCGTTGAACCTTCTGTTGATGAAACTTCTTCTGTCGTTGTTTCTTCAACCACTTTTGTCACTTTAAACACATTTGACTTAATCTCTTTTGTTAAAGTTGGGAAAGTATGTTCCACAATGATTTCATCTCCAACAAGTTTATATGTTGGTTTTTCATCGCCTCTTGTTAAAACTTTGATATCTTTCTCTACTTTAATCTTTTGACCATCAATTTCATGAACTCCAGCTTTTAACACTGTCACTTCATGATATTCTGTAAATCCTTTTTCTAAAAGTGCATTCCCGAATTGTGCACGGTAAAATACACTCGTGTTGTAGTCGCTCCAACTACCTACACCCATTAATAC
>CAUQUY010000063.1:0-7531 GCA_963521405.1 uncultured Streptococcus sp. | reverse complement strand
CTAAGTCTACCTCGCGACACTTACACTGAAATTGTTGGAACAGGTGGATATGATAAATTGAACCACGCCTTTGCTTATGGGAAGGCTCCAATGGTTATTAATTCTGTTGAGAAAATGCTTGATACGACAATTGACTTCTATGTGCAAATTAACATGGGAGGCTTAATGGAATTCGTCGATGCTGTCGGCGGAATTGAAGTGACAAGTCCGCTAACTTTTACTTATGAAGGACGTTCTTTCGTTGAAGGAAAGACTGAACTGCTTGATGGTGAAAGTGCCTTACGTTTTGCACGTATGCGTTACGACGATCCAGAAGGAGATACAGGTCGTCAAAAACGTCAACGTATCGTTATCGAGGAACTTGTTAAAAAATTGATGACATTTAATTCTGTTACAAACTTCGAGCAATTAATGAACGCGGTAAATAAGAACGTGAAAACGGACTTGCCAATTGGACAAGTGATGGCCCTTAAAAACACTTATGGTCCTGCTATCACAGGAAATAATTTAACACAAACATTTATCGAAGAAAGACAGTTGTTATTAACAAACAATGCAGGAGAACAAATCTATTACTCATATGCAACGGATGAAGTGTTGCTTGGAGTAAGCAATTCAATCCGTAAGTTAATGGGACAACCAACTGTTCAAACTTATCCATTACTACAACAAAGAGAAGATTTATATTATTTAACGACTCCTTAATTGGAGAATAAGAGGTGTATAAAATGATTTATGCTGGGATTTTAGCCGGTGGAACCGGAACTCGTATGGGGATCCAAGAAATGCCAAAACAATTTTTACCATTAGGAAACAAACCAATTATTATTCACACAGTCGAAAAATTCTTGTTTGTTCCAGATGTAGATGTTGTCTATGTAGCGGTTCATCCAAACTGGGTCAGCTACTTCAATGATTTATTAGAGAAACATATTTTGACGAACAAGGACAAAATCCGTGTCGTTAGCGGTGGTGGAAATCGTAATGATAGTATCTTAAGTATTATTAAGGATATCAAAAATAGCGGATCATTTTCACATGAAGATGTATTGATTACACATGATGCAGTTCGTCCGTTTGTTTCATATCGCATGATTGTTGATAATATTGAAGCGATGAAACACTATGATGTAGCGGATACTGTAGTGATGGCTAATGATACAATCGTTGAATCTGTAGATGGAAAAGTGATTTCTTCTATTCCAAACAGAACACATATGTATCAAGGTCAAACACCTCAAACATTCAAAATTCAAGCCTTTACTGACTTGTATGATAACCTTACGGATGATGTCAAAGAAATCTTGACAGATGCATGTAAAGTATTCGTGGTTAATGATGTGAAAGTTGCCCTCGTTGAAGGAGAATATTCAAACATTAAAATTACGACAGTAACAGACTTGAAAATTGCGCAAGCGATGTTAGGAGAGATTTAAAATGATTAATCGAGTGTATCAACTCATTCGTCCATCGTTTTTCTCAATTAAATATGAAGATGTGTCTTTCTATGAAGAAGATACTGTAGTGGTACGACCAAACTATTTAGCGTTGTGTCATGCAGATCAACGTTACTTCCAAGGGACACGCCCTGCTAAAATTTTGCAGAAGAAATTACCAATGGCATTGATTCATGAATGTTGTGGAATCGTTGTTGCGGACCCAACAGGAACGTATAAGCCAGGAGACCATGTGGTGATGATTCCAAACCAACCACCACGTGATTTTGACCATGAGACAGAGTTCTATGAGAACTATGTGAATGGAACATACTTCCGTTCAAGTGGTCATGATGGATTCATGCGTGAATTCGTGACTATTCCAATCGACCGTGTTGTGAAATACGAAGAGGTTCCAGATAAAGTCGCTGCCATTTCTGAATTCGTTTCAGTTGGTGTTCACGGATTACGTCGTTTTGACAAAGTAGCTCATAGTCGTCGTAATCGTATCGTGGTATGGGGCTCAGGAAGTTTAGCATACGTTGTAGCAACAATTGCAAAAGCAAAATTCCCGGAATCTAAGATTATTATTGTCGGTAAAAATCCTGAGAAGTTGCGCTTATTCTCATTTGTTGATGAAGTATATGATGTGAGCGACCTTCCAGAAGACTTTACATTCGACCATGCTATTGAATGTGTGGGCGGAAGCGGAACTCAAGATGCGTACCGTGAGATTATCCGTCATATTCAACCTCAAGGAACGGTTGTTATGATGGGGGTTAGTGAGTTTGAAGTACCATTAAACACACGTGACATTCTTGAAAAAGGATTGACTTGGGTCGGTAGCTCTCGTTCAGGTCGTAAGGACTTTGAAGAGGCTGTTCAATTCATGGCAGATCCAAAAGTGCATGCACGTTTGAACTTAATTATTTTTGAATCAAATCCAATTCAAGAAATGAAAGATATTTATCATTTCTTCGAGGAAGATAAATTAACGCCATTTAAAACAGTGGCTAAATGGGATATTTAGAAAGTGAGGAAAACATGGAACCATTACAAGAGAAATGCTTAGAAATGGCTGAATATTTTGTGTCATTTTGTAAGCAACATGAATTATTATGTTATTTATGTGGTGGTGGGGCCATTGGAGCACTTCGCCATAAAGGATTTATCCCTTGGGATGATGATTTAGATTTCTTTATGCCACGTAAAGATTATGAAAAATTAATCGAGCTGTGGCTAAAAGAAGCAGATGGACGTTATGTGATGTCAAATAGTGACGAACATTACTTAGACCGTAATTTGTTTGTGACGATTCGTGATAAAGAAACGACATGCGTGAAGCCTTATCAAGCGGATTTAGATATCCCACACGGCTTAGCGATTGATATCCTTCCGTTAGATTATTATCCAAAATCAGAATCAGAACGTAAGAAACAAGTCCGTTGGGCATTGATTTATTCATTGTTCCGTGCGCAAACAGTACCCGAAAAACATGGTGTGTTAATGAAATGGGGAAGCTTATTCTTATTAGGATTATTCCCAACACGTTCATTACGTTATAAGATTTGGAGCAAGGCGGAGCGTGAGATGACAAAGTACACGCGTGAAGAAAGTGATGGGATTACTGAACTTTGTGCAGGTCCTGGATATATGAAGAATAAATATCCAATCGAAAGCTTTGAATCAGCGTTATTTGTACCATTTGAACAAACGAAAATGCCAATTCCAGTTGGATACGATGCTTACTTAAAAACAGCATTTGGTGATTATATGACACCACCTCCAGCAGATAAGCAGGTAGCGCATCATGATGCATTATTTGTCGATCTTGAAAATGGATACGAGAAGTATAAAGGGGAGTATTATGGAACCAAAAATTAGTATCATTGTTCCAGTATACAACGTTGAACAATATCTAGAACGCTGTGTGGAATCGTTGATTAATCAGACACATAAAAATATTGAAATTATCTTAGTGGATGATGGATCAAAAGATAACAGTGGTAAACTCTGTGATGAATTAGCTCAAAGAGATTCTAGAATTGTTGTCTATCATAAAGAAAATGGTGGATTATCTGATGCAAGAAACTATGGTATTGATAAAGCTACTTCAGATTATGTTGGATTTGTAGACAGTGATGATTTTGTCGATGAAGATATGTACGAAATTCTTCTATCGAATCTATTAAAGTATGATTCTGAAATTTCTTTTTGTAGATTAAATGATGTTTACAACGATGAAATTACAAAAGATAATACTGAAAATAAACCATACTTAATGACAAGTGAACAAGCAATAAAAATGGTACTTGAAGCAAAAGTGTTTTCTGTTACTGCTGTTAATAAATTATATAAGAAGAGTTTGTTTGATCAAATTCGTTTTGATAAAGGGAAGATAGCAGAAGATGCATTTATTATGGTGGATTTATTAAGTAGATGTGAGAAGATTGCTGCTACAGAGGCGAAAAAGTATTACTATATGCATCGTGAAAATAGCATTACAACACAAAAATTTACCCCTAAATTTTTGAATGTAATTGAAGCATATGAAAAAAATGCTAAAATTGTTTCTGATAAGTATCCGGACTTAAAATACCAAGCAGATACACGAATCTGTTGGGCGTATTTTTATGTTTTAGATAGATTGCTTAAAGATGAAGAGTATAAGGATGAAAAATTAGAAACGGAACTCATTCAATACTTGAAAAAGCATAAGAAATTTATTTTAAGTAACTCTTTATTCAACGCTAAAAGAAAATTATCGTTTGTTACTTTGCTAATTAATAAGAATCTATATAAAACAATTCTTAAAAGAGTTTAGGGAGTAGACACAGTATGTTAAAATGGCTAAAATCAACGATGGCGCATTTATTAGGAGATAAGAAAGATAAATTTATACAGCTACCAATCATTAATAAATTGAACCATCTAGCTAATAAAAAAATTGATGGAGATCGTCAAAAGTTATTAAAAGAGAATGCTCATCAAATTTTAAAAGAGTTTGAGGAAGTGAGTAATCAACTTGGACATAAAATATGGATTGAAGCGGGTACATTATTAGGATATGAAAGAGAAGGAGCAATTCTCTCTCATGATATTGATATGGATTTTGCGATGTTAAAACCAGATGATTCTTCAGAATTAGATAAAATCATTGAATTTTTAGCTGAAAGAAATTTTGTTTTAAATCGTAAGTTACTATATAAAGGTGATGTAAAGGAGATTTCGTTCTCATACAATGGATTGAATGTAGATATTATTTTATTTGAACGTGTAAATGAAAAAGTTATTTCTACAACGATGATTTGGTACGGAATGAATGCCTTAAATAAACCCGTAGATATTGAAGCATTTTATTATGAACTTCCGATGGAAGAATTGAAGCAAGTAAGCTTTATGGATGCAACAACTTATGTTCCTACAAACCCCGTTGATTATCTAAAAGGTTATTACGGAGAAGACTATCTAATTCCTAACACGAATTATGATTGGAGGCAAAATCCAATCTATGTATCGGCAGATGGTGCTGATGCTAGTGTTGAATTGATTTAAACAACGAAAGAGAGTGTAAAATGAGTAAAAATAACATTAAAGTGAATGCTATCGCAAGTACTTTAGTGCGTATCCTAAATATCATTTTCCCATTATTAACGGGGCCTTATTTAACAAGGATTTTAGACCCAGAATTATTTGGAGAATTTAATAAAGTGAATGCTTTAGTAGCATGGTTTATTCCTTTTGCTGGATTTGGTGTTTACAATTACGGAATTCGACTAGTAAGTGGTGTGCGAGATAATAAACAGAAAGCTTCTCATAATTTTTCACTTTTATTTTACGCTAGTACAATAAGCTCGGTAGTTGTCACATTAATCTACATACTTTATATTTGGTTAGCAAATCCAAATAATATGTTGTTATATGTGATTTTTATTTTCCAAATCATTGTGCAATTCTTATATGTAGAATGGATGGCAGAAGCGTTCGAAAGTTACAATTTTATTTTATATAAAACCTTGTTTGTGCGTATTTTTATGTTGGTTTCGATTTTCGTTTTCGTTAAAAATGGAGATGATATCATTCCGTATGCACTTATTATGACGCTAGCAAATTTCCTAAACTATTTTACAAGTTATATTTATATTCGTAGAAAAGTAAAGCTTGTTCGTATTCCATTAAAAGAGCTGATAAAGATTTTCAAACCGCTCTTTTCTATGTTGCTCCTAGCAAATGCGAATATGTTATATACAATTCTAGATAGATTATTCCTATCTTCAGTTCAGAATAATCTTTATATTAGTTACTACACGATTTCCTTGAATTTATCGATGATGATTACAGGCGTTGTAGTATCAATTATTATTGTAAGTATTCCAAGACTTGCAAAATATAATGCAGAAGAAGATTTTGAGAAATTTAATGATTTACAGTTAAAAACGAGTAGGCTTTTCTTATTCCTAGTTGTACCGATATCAGTAGGATTAGCTTGTGTGAGTCAATCAATTATTTTCTTGTACGCGGGACCTAAATATATTTTAGCAGTTCCGACAATGATTATTTGTTCTATTCGAATTTTGACATGGACATTAGATACGATTTTTGCTAACCAAGTTATCTTCCTTAAGGGACATGAATTAAGTTTGACAAAAATTTATTTTATCGGGGGATTCTTCAATCTGATATTTAACAGTGGGCTGTATTTACTCGGTATTGAAAATCCAGAATTTTATATTTTAACAACTCTTATCGCTGAAATCATTGTATTAATATTAGAAGTGAAGTTTATTCGTGATCGCTCGCTATATGATGTGAGAAAAATTAAAAAGACTTTTATTCGATACACAATCGCTTCGCTACCTTTTGTGGCTATTAAATTAGTGGTGGATTATTTCATTCCATTTGAATATCAGATGTCAAAAGGATTTTTAATGAATACAGGATTTGTAATTGTTGGTTGTGTCGTCTACTATGCGATATTCGCAATTGTTTCTGGCGATTTGAAGAAAGTGATCAAACTTTAAGGAGGGAAAGTATACACAGTTATACAAATATATGATGAAAATCTTAGACTTTTTCGAACGAAATTATTTTAAATTTGGAATTTCATACTTGCTTATTTTCAGTATTTATCTGATGACAAGTATTATTGTTCCGTTAAATTTCTTTAATGCAAATAGCTATGTCACTATTTTACTAAGTGTATCAGGAGTTGTTTTTGGACTTTATAATATTCTAGTAAAGAATGCATTAAAGAATACAAAAGGGATTCGTCCTTTAATTCTTCTGTTTATTGTGATTATCATATCACTTGTTGTGAATATGAAATATGGATATGTTGATAATGTAAAAGACTTAATTGTATTCTTCGTTTACTTCTTTTCAATTTATCCTTTTATCAGTTTTATTAAGAAAGAGGAAGCTGATAAAACGTTATTGTGTATCGGTGGAGTAGTTGCAGTAATGTCAACAGGAGCAGTTTTAGCTTCTTTATTCCAATTTGTAACATTTGACGGCTATATTATTGAGTCATATAAAGGCAATGTCTATAGACAAGGCTTTATCGATTCTCGTTTATTTGGGGTATTTACGGATCCTAATATTCAATCTGTAGTTTCTCTATTAACCATTACTTATCTTGGATATTTACAAAATAAAGTTAAAAAGATTTTCAAAATACTATGTTATTTAGCTATTTTATTTAACTTTACTTATATTGTACTTTCAGGTTCGCGTACTTCATTAATTATTATTACAGCAGTCTTTGTTTATATTGCGATTGTGGCTTTCTTTAAGAAAGATAGAAAAAAACAATTGTTAAATGTTGCTATATTTGCTGTTATTACAGTTGGAGCTTATCAAGGTGTGTATCACGGTTCACAAATCATATTGAAAGAAAATACGGCTGTTATTTCAAAATTAAATCAAGAGCATAAAAATACAGGGAATTATAAAGTGTTAGCGACTCTTGAGCGCAATGACACAGATGCTAAAAATATTTCCAATAACCGTTTTTCTATTTGGCAAGATGCAATTAAATTTTCAGCAAAAAGACCTATTTTTGGATATACGTCTGGAAACTGGGGAAAAATTGCTAA
>CAUQUY010000062.1:0-7556 GCA_963521405.1 uncultured Streptococcus sp. | reverse complement strand
CTTTAAACCATTGCATGTTATTTCTACGTCTCCCTACTTTTTTGATATTTAATAGATTTACAACACTTACGTTATCCCCAACTGAGTTACGTCCGTAAGAACCGCAACCTAATGTTAATGATGGGATAAATGCGTTATAAACGTCCCCGATACCACCGAAAGTAGAAGGAGCATTCCAAATGACACGAATTGCACGAACAACGCGTCCAAATTCTTTAGCTAATTCAGCATCTTCAGTATGAATTGCTGCTGAGTGTCCTAAACCATGGAATTCAACCATTTGACGTGCTTTTTCAATACCGTCTTCACGAGATTCTGATTTAAGCACTGCAATTACTGGAGAAAGTTTTTCACGAGTTAAAGGTTCTTTTTCGCCAACTTCTTTACATTCTGCAGCAAGAATGTTAGTTCCTTCTGGAACTGAGAATCCAGCTTGTTCTGCGATCCATGCTGCTGGCTTACCAACGATGTTCGCATTTAATTTAGCTCCAGCACAGTTTTTGCTGTTTGCTTTCACGCCGAAGCAGAATTCTTCTAATAATGCTTTTTCTTTTTTGTTTACAAAGTAAGTGTGATAGCTCTTTAATTCTTTAACAAAATCATCGTAAATTTCTTTATCAACAATTGCTGCTTGTTCAGATGCACACACCATACCATTATCGAACGATTTACTCATTACAATATCGTGAGCTGCTTGACGAATGTTAGCAGATTTTTCAACATAAGCTGGTACGTTACCTGCACCAACCCCAAGAGCTGGTTTACCGCAAGAGTACGCAGCTTTAACCATCGCGTTACCACCTGTTGCTAAGATTGTAGCAATGCCATCATGGTTCATTAAAGCATTTGTTGCTTCAATAGATGGATGTTCGATCCATTGAATACAATTTTCAGGAGCTCCAGCTGCAATGGCTGCATCGCGAACGATTTGAGCTGCGTGTGCAGAACTTTGCTGAGCTGATGGATGGAATGCAAACACGATTGGATTACGTGTTTTTAAAGCGATTAATGATTTGAAAATTGCAGTTGAAGTTGGGTTTGTTGTTGGAGTAATCCCACAGATAACACCGACTGGCTCAGCGATTAATGTTAATCCTGTTACTTCATCATCTGAAATAACGCCAACTGTTTTAGTATGACGCAAGTTGTGCACCACGTGTTCACAGGCAAATAAGTTTTTCGTAGCTTTATCTTCGAAAACACCACGTCCTGTTTCTTCGATTGCATGTTGCGCTAATACACCGTGTTGGTCTAACGCAGCAACTGATGCTTTTGCCACAATGTAGTCAACTTGTTCTTGATTTAACAAGCGGAATTCATCTAAGGCTTTCAACCCATTCTCCACGAGATGGTTGATTTCTTGTTGTACTTGGTTGTTGTTTTTTTCTTCACTCACTTGTGATTTCCCCCAGTGTTTGTTATTTTTATCACATTCTTATCTTACACTATTTTTGTAAAAATGTAAACTATTTTCATTGAAAAATTTTCCTTTGAAAACAGATTCATTTGTTTTCATTTCCCTTTCATAAAAATTCCCTAACCTATACCTTCATTCTAACCATTATTCCGAAAATAGCAATACTTTTGTAGCGCTTTTTGTAATCCTTTACAAAGTTTTTTATACAAAAAGAGAAGCTAGCGTACAGCTAGCTTCTCTTTTTAAAATAATTCACTTAAATTGATATCCTCAAGTGTAATCTCTTTATTCGTTTGTGCTTCTAAAGATTCAAAATCGAAATATTCATTAATACTTAATTGATTAATTTGAAAAATCTGCTCAAATAGATTTTCAGGAATTTTTTTCTTCCAACGATAATCAGCAAAATAATGCGCGAGATCTTCCGTTTGAATTGTTGTATATCCTAAATCGTTAAACTCACTGACTTTATAATATAACCAAGTTTTAAATTTATTTTTTAAACTTTCTTTATCCATCGATTACTCTTCTTCAGTTGCTACTTCATCAGTATACACTTCGTTATTTGTTGGAGCAGATTCTGAAACAACATGGTGAATAGCAGCACGTTCGAAAGTTAGGATGACTCCTTCGCAATCTAGGTCGACTGTTTTATTTACAGTATCAATGTTATCAATTACACCGTGCAATCCACCGATTGTAACTACTTTATCTCCAATTTTCATCGCTTCTCTTTGCGCTTGAATTTCTTTAGCACGTTGACGTTGTTTACGTCCGAAGAACCAGAACGCTCCTCCTGCTACAACGATATATGCAATTAATAATGTCATTTGATCCATAATCTTACCTCATTTCCAATTTTATGTTTTTACTTTATCAAAAAAGTCGCTTTATTTCTATACTCTTTAGAAATTTCTAGCATTTTCTTTGTTGAAGCCATATTCTTCAAAGAACGCTTCTCTAAACTCTAATAAGTTATCATCCATAATCGCTTGGCGTACTTGCTTCATTAAGTTTAATAAGAAGTACAAGTTATGATAACTGGTTAAGCGTAAGCCAAATGTTTCGTCTGTCTTAAATAAATGACGGATATAAGCACGTGTATAGTTACGACATGTGTAACAATTACATTTCTCATCCAATGGACGGAAATCACGTTCGTATTTCGCGTTCTTCACTACAAGACGCCCCGCACTGGTCATACAAGTACCATTACGAGCAATACGTGTTGGTAGTACACAGTCAAACATATCTACTCCGCGAATGACTCCATCGATTAATGAGTCAGGTGACCCCACTCCCATTAAATAACGAGGTTTATTATCTGGAATGAGTGGTGTTAAGTAATCCAACACTTCATTCATCTCTTGCTTTGTTTCACCAACCGACAATCCACCAATAGAATATCCTGGGAAATCTAGAGAAACCATGTCTTTTGCATGAGCGATACGTAAATCTTTATAACCAGCACCTTGTAAGATTCCGAATAACGCTTGTGTATCTGGTGATTTATGTGCCTTTAATCCACGCTCTGCCCAACGAGTTGTACGAGCGATTGAATCTTTCACGTAATCATGTGTATGGTGGAAATCTGGACACTCGTCAAAACTCATGATGATGTCTGCACCTAGTTTATTTTGTACATCGATTGAAATTTCAGGAGATAAGAATAATTTAGATCCATTTAAATGATTTCTAAAATGAACTCCTTCTTCTTCAATACGACGCATATCGCTCAGCGAGAAGACTTGGAAACCGCCTGAGTCTGTTAAAATCCCTTTTTTCCAATTCATGAAGTTATGGAGTTTACCGGCTTCATCTACAATATCTGCACCTGGACGTAACCATAAGTGGTATGTGTTACTTAAAATGATATTTGCGCCCATTTCATCTAATTCTTCCGGAGACATTGATTTCACAGTAGCAAGTGTCCCAACCGGCATAAACATTGGTGTTGGGAATGTACCATGTGGTGTAATAATTTCTCCAAGACGAGCGCCTGTATGTTTTTCTGTTTTAATCAGTCTATATTTTACTGCAGGTTCTGTCATTTTATAAATCCTTTCTTCGTTTCATAACTATCTAACTGTACTCTACAAATCACAAAAAGTCCAATAAAAACGGGAGTTAGCTCGCGCTTCACTCCCACTTTTTTCTATTATATTAATCTACAATTTTTGTATAATTGTAACTTGGCTCTTTTAACTTTTCGTCAAAGCTTACTTCTAAATTATGCCCTTGGAAAAACCATTCATCCCCTGTTTCCACAAAATATGTAATGCCGTTTTCTACTACACTTACATAAGGATTACTTGGAGCATCTACTTCAACAGCTAGAGAGAATCCTTCATGGATTGGGCTACATCCGTATACCTTTCCTAGGAAACGAACACCACGTTCTTTAGATACACCCATCTCTTCTTCAAACCACGCTTGCGCTTTTTTATCGATTGTTAATTGCATTGTATCCACTCTTTCCTTAAATTTACTCTCTCATTCTATCATAAAATAGTAAAAAGTCGGTACAGTTTGCTCACTAATTTCCTCTATATATGAATGAAACGCAATTTAGAGAAGTTAAACTTGTGAACCCATTAGACTCATAAAAAGAAACTGTTTTCTTTGAATCATCTGTTGCTAGTTGAATTTGATACACATCTTTGTATTTTTCTAATGTCTTTTGTAATAAAGCTGTGCCAATTCCCTGATGTTGGTATGCTGGATACACTAAAATATCTTGAATAAACAAAATTGAGGCTCCATCTCCAACCGCGCGCAATACACCAAGAAGTTTTCCTTCTTCATTAAGCGCTGCTAATATATGAAGAGAATTTTTGTATGCTTCTTTCAGCATGGTTGGATTCTGTGTGTAATTTGTCCATCCTACTGCTTCATATAAAGGCAAAACCTCTTCTAAAGTGACAACTGGATTTTCAACATAACGGATCATTTGATTCAACCTCTTTCTATCATAATCACTTACTATACTTTCATAAAAATTATAAATAAAAAAACTGGAATCCACAATAGTGAATTCCAGTTTTGAAATTGTCTAATAAGATTAGCCAAGTTTGTTATAGTATTCAACGACTAGTGATTCGTCAACTTCAGAAGTTAACTCGTCACGTAATGGTAGACGGTTTAATGAACCTTCAAATTTGTCTTCGTCGAAAGTAACGAACTCTGGACGACCATATAAAGCTTCTAAAGCTTCTTTAATGATTGTTAAGTTACGTGATTTTTCACGAATACCCACAACATCGCCAACTTGTACTTGGAATGAAGGGATATCTACGCGTTTACCGTTCACAGTGATGTGACCGTGGTTTACTAATTGACGTGCTTGACGACGAGTAGTTGCTAAACCTAAACGGTATACTACGTTATCTAAACGTTGTTCAAGAAGAACCATGAAGTTTTCACCATGATTACCTTCTTTAATTTTGCCAGCTTTTTTGAATAAAGTAGCAAATTGACGTTCGTTCATACCGTACATATGACGTAGTTTTTGTTTTTCTTGTAATTGTTGACCATACTCAGATAATTTTTTACGGCTGTTTGGTCCGTGTTGACCTGGTGCGTATGGACGACGAGCGATTTCTTTTCCTGTTCCTGAAAGTGAAATGCCTAAACGACGAGATAACTTCCAGCTTGGTCCAGTGTAACGTGACATTGAACATTCCTCCAATAATTGTTTATTTTTTTGGAGTAAAATAATCGCGAAATCTTCGATTCGTGCAGTCACTACAAGGGTTCACCTTTGCAGCCGCGGTTACTACCTTACCCTAAAGGCTAGGACTGTTGACGAGCTTCTATATTTCTGCTGCATATTTTACACAAAAAGTATTATACCCTATTTCCTCTGAAAATACAAGGATTTTACTTTGTTTCCAAATCAAGAGATAAGTGGCTAAATTTTTTTTATTATTATTCAAATTGATGTAATGTTTGAACCCCGTTTTCAGTTTGTCGAACTTCATAAAAACTCTTAACGGTAGCTTCTGGAAGAATTTCCTTATCATACTTTACAAGGACTGATTTTAAACTATGTGTCTTAATAAATTCCATTCCAAGGCTATCCATTACCCAATCAAAATACTTCGCGTTGTTCACATGGTGATTATAATCGATATCATTGAGACGAACACGGTAAGTTTGAACACTTGCGTTGTCCAAATCAATTTTTGGAACTCTTGGATTACGACGAGTATCCTTTTTATTTTCAATTGGATATTCACTTAATACTTCTTCATCTAGTGAAATGAGTTTTCTCTCTTCAATATTAATCATTGAAAATGTCGTTAATGCGTCTACTAGTACTTCTTCGTCTAGAGAGAAAATCGTATAACGACGGAACGTAAAAAACTTGTTATATCCAACTGGTTCTGTCTCGATAATAATTTCTTCTTCTAATTTTGGAAGGCGGTTCACCGTTAATTGGTTTTGAATCACAATCCATGATAATCCTTTTTGATAGATCAAATCAGGATGTGCTAGACTACGTTCTTGTTTACGCGAAGCAAGCATCATAATCCCAACGACATGGCTAAGAGATAACTCTCCTTTCCAGTTACACTCATACGCCTTCACAACATGATTCATACGACAAATTGATTCTACCATAGTACATCCTTTCGTAATTGACTAGTTCCACACATCGACACTATCTGTATTCAATACTGAAACTATTTCATGCCCTTTGAATAAGATAATATAGTCGGTTGGTAAATGCATCACTTCATATAATTCTGGGTAATCTGGAAAGATTTCATACGCTTGATTTCCTTCTAGCGGTTGCGGATCAATCGTTTGATCGATTGGAGCAATATACCAAGTTTCGTCATCAAAACGATGCGCATACCACTCATCCACTTCAAAAGTATGGTTGGCAATCACTAAAGGTCCATCAAAGCGGAATGGAATGAGACGTCCTAATGTTTTCGTACGTTTTCCAGTTTGAATCGTTTTACGAATAATATCTAAGAAATAAGAGAAATCTTCTACCCATTCATCTAGTAGTTTATGTTCGTAATTTTGAACTACAACTTGGAAATCTTCTCCTTTAGGAATGACTTTTACTTGTCCATAGTGGATTGGAATTAAAGTCTCGACCTCGTCCCAATTCTCCTCAAAATATTCTTCTACGAAAGTAAGCATATCTTCTGCTTCTTTTTGATACTCTTCATCAGCCACTAAAATTAGACGGTGACCATTCACTTCACGAATAAATTCCATAAAATCTCTCCTTTCACGTTTACTAGTGTACCTCATTTTTGAAAAATTTACCTGTATCATACCCGCAAACTGTAAAAAATTTGTTATACTGAATGAAAGCAAGAAAGGAGCACATCGATGCAAAATAACCCTTTTAACAAGTTTTATCAAAAGTCTCTTGAAGAAAGAAAAGAAACTTTATTAAAACATCCATCATTATCTAATGAAACGAAAGAACGACTCAAAAATGGTCTTTCTCTACCAGAATCAGTAGCAGGTCAAATGGTCGAAAATCAAATAGAAATCTACGGTCTTCCTTATGGGATTGTTCCAGAAATCATCGTAAATGCTAAAAGCTATATCGTTCCAATGGTAACGGAAGAACCTTCAGTAATTGCTGCAGCAAGCTATGCTTCAAAACTAATCAACTTAGCTGGCGGAACTACAACGATTCAAGAAAAACGCGAAATGATTGGAGAAATCGCCATTGTTAAATCTCCTCTAACACTTGAAGAAGTAAAAACTAAACTAGAACAACAAAGAGAATCGCTCTTTACGTTTGCTAATAATGCTCACCCTTCTATCGTGAAACGCGGTGGTGGAATTCGTAATTTATGGGTCGAAGAAAAATCTACTGACAAAGAAAGATTTTACATTTTCTACGTATCTGTGGATACAAAAGAAGCCATGGGAGCAAATATGCTGAATACCATCCTAGAATCCCTTGTATCTCCAATTGAAGCGATGACTGCAGGCGAAAGTATTATGGCTATTCTCTCGAATCTTGCAACAAACTCAGTTGTAACAGCTAAATGCGTGCTCTCTCCAAGAATCTTAGATACTAAAACGACTAAAGGTGAAGAGGTTCGAGATCGCATCGTTTTAGCAAGTGAATTTTCAAAAGCAGATCCGTATCGTGCAACAA
>CAUQUY010000061.1:0-7564 GCA_963521405.1 uncultured Streptococcus sp. | reverse complement strand
CTTGAAGGCTGTTAAATCAATATAGTGTCTTTGCCCTTTTATAGAAATTACAGGTGTCTTAATCTTTAACTCTGTAATAATCGGAGCGACACTATCCTCCATCAGTTGTTGTTGCAATAGTAAGTTCGAAGTGACTATCCAGATTGGTTTTCTCTTACTCGCTTTTTCAAATGCTGCCAGTAAATAAGCGTATGTTTTCCCTGAACCAGGGCTAGCTTCAATAAAATGCAAAGGTTCATCTGTTTCAATAAACGATTCTATGGTGGTTATCATCTCACGCTGACTTGCCTTATCTTCTAAGAATCCAGAATCTACTAATTTTTGATAAGCTTCTAGTGCATTCGTTTTTCGTTTAGAAGACTTTAGCTCTACCTCTTTTACCGCTAGAGGAGAAACGACAAAACCTTGTTCTAAAGAAAAATCTTCTCTTTCTTCTTTTCCTTTTTCTTCTAAAATTTCCTCAAAAATCGTACCCGTATCCCCTAGTAATTCTCCAGAGAATTCGGTTAGCTGTTTTAACGTAATCGTCGACAACTCTCGAAACTTAGTCTTCATTTTTAAGAATAGTTCAGCTGTTGCTCGAGCATCACTGCCTGCTGTATGTACTTGAGTATGATGAATCTCTAGCGCCTCTGTTAAATCACTAAGTCGATAACTGAGCGCTGTTGGATAACAAATTTGAGCCAGTTGCACCGTATCAATGAGTGGCACTTCCAATTCTAGACCCAGTGCATCTGTTAAAGCAGACATAATAAAAGGTCCGTCAAAACCAACATTATGAGCAACGAGCGTTCGATCTTCTAACAGATTAAAAATCGTCATTGCCACTTCATCAAAATAAGGAGCCGTTGCCACATCCGCATTCGTCACTCCCGTTAATAATTGAATCTCGAATGGAATACTTTTTTCAGGATTAATATTGAGTGAGACATGCTCAATCACTTCATCGCCATTGATTAAAGTACAGCCAAATTGGAAGATTCGATCTCCGCTTTCATATTTTGGCCCTGTCGTTTCTAAATCAATGACAGCATATTTTCTTACCATGAGAAAAGCTCCTTTCTAAAGAATTCCTACTTATTTAGTTTACTAACTTATTCCTCTCGTTGCAAACAGTAGAAAGGTTTTAAGGCAAAAAAGAAGCTTGAGCAATGCCCAAGCTGTCTTTTATCATTTTGAAAGTTGATTAAACGGTTTTACCTTTATCAATCACGACTTGTACTTCTTCTGTACCTGTTAAAACAGTATGTTGTTTTACCGTAACATCTTTATCAGCAATCACATACTCTAAATGAGCACCTGATTTAATCACGGTATTTGAAAGAATGATACTGTTACGAACAACCGCACCTTCTTCTACGACAACATCACGGAAGATAATACTATTTTCAACGGTACCTCGAATCTTCGTACCATCTCCGAGAATCGAATTCTTCACTAAAGCCTTCTTACCATAGCTTGTCGGAACCGTATCTTTAACACGTGTAATCACTTGAGTTCCTGAAAGGAATACATCCTGAAGATTTTCAAAATCAAGCATTTCCATATTCAAGTCATAGTAATCTTTAATCGTATTTACGACTTTCAAGTATCCTTTGATTTGATATGCAAACACACGTAATGTTTCAAGGTTCTTAGCGATATAGTCACGTAAGATATCTTCCCAACCAAGTGTTAACCCTTTTTTAACAATGCCATTGAATAATTCTTTTGTTAAAATGTAGATTTTCACTTGTGTTGCACATTCATGATCAGATCCGTCGAAGTGATAAAGCGACTCATACACTTTATGATTTTCATCAAAGATAATTTGTGATTCCCCTACTGTTGGTTTGCGGTACGTATACGCAACAGTGATATCAGAACCAGTATCTAAGTGATATTGGAACATTTCTTTGAAATCAATTTTTCCGATAATGTTTGTATCGGCTAAAATTACAAACTCTTCATCAAGGTCTTGCGTATACACCATTGTATTGGCTAACGCTTCGATTTTATTTTGAGGAATACGTGTTGACAAGTAGTTTGACATCGGAGTAATAATTTTCAAACCACGGTGTTTACGGTTCAAGTCCCAATCTTTTCCTGAAGCTACATGATCCAGTAAAGACTTGTAATTATGATTCGTTAAAAGTGCAATATTATCGATATCTGCATGTACAAGAGAAGATAGCATAAAGTCCACCATACGATAACGAGAAATTACTGGTAAAGCGGCTGCCGTACGATTTCTGACTAACCCTTGAAGGTCGTCATTTCTATAATTATCTGCAAACAATACACAAAACGCTTTGATCATATTAATTTCCTCCAACTTTCGTATCTTCTTCTACCACTTCGAAATTGCCGATAACGGTAATCATATCTTTACCAAGTTCAATTTCTTCATGGCCTACAGTCACACCGCTTTTTACAACCGTGCCTTCTGCAATAATTGAGTTCACAACTGTTGCGCCCTCTTCAATGACCGCATTCTGCATGATGATACTTCCAAGGACTTTAGAATTTTGAGCAATCGATACTCCAGACGATACAATTGATTCATGGACTTTTCCTAGTACAATTGTTCCATCTGAAATCATTGATTCAGTCACTTCGGCGCTCTCTCCGATATATTGAGGAAGTCTGCCTTCGTGGCGATAGTAAATCTTCCAAGTTTTATCAGAAATATTAAAGTCTTCTTTTCGTTTGATTAAGTCCATGTTTGCTTCCCATAGACTTTCGATAGTACCTACGTCTTTCCAATATCCTGCAAATGGGTAAGCGTAAATACGACGGTCTTCTTCAAGTAACATTGGAATAATGTTTTTACCGAAGTCTTTTTCACTTTCTGGATTTTCTTCATCACGAATTAAATACTCTTTAAGTACTTTCCAGTTAAAGATGTAAATCCCCATCGACGCTTTTGTTGAAACCGGATGTTCAGGTTTTTCCAAAAATTCTACGATGCGTAAATTATCATCCGTATTTAAAATACCGAAACGACTTGCTTCTTCTAGTGGGACATTAATATGAGCAACCGTCAAGTCTGCTTTTTTCTCTTTATGGAATTCAAGCATCTTGTTGTAGTTCATTTTATAAATGTGGTCCCCAGATAAGATTAATACGTACTCTGGATCATACTGCTCGATATACTTAATATTTTGATAAATAGCATTGGCAGTCCCTTTATACCATTCCCCTGTTTTTCCAGCTGTATATGGAGGAAGAATTGTTAACCCTCCGTCTACACGGTCTAAGTCCCAAGGGTTCCCATTCCCCATGTAAGAGTTCAACTCAAGAGGCATAAACTGAGTTAACACCCCAACAGTAGAAATCCCTGAATTTGCGCAGTTTGAGAGAGGAAAATCGATGATACGATACTTCCCACCAAAAGGAACAGCTGGTTTCGCCATATCCTTTGTTAGTACTTGCAAGCGAGTTCCTTGTCCGCCTGCGAGTAGCATTGCTACGATTTCTTGCTTTCTTGCCATACGTTCAACCCCCGATTATTGATTGTTAATGATATACAGTGTAGAAAACGGTGGTACATTCACCGCGAGTGTATAATCAAACCCTTTATGTGGTTTCGTAACTGTATGAAGTCCACGATTCACCACTCCAGATCCGTTATACTTTTTAGCGTCAGAGTTGAGAGCAACTTTATAGCTTCCCCATTTTGAAACGCCAATTTCGTAATTCTTAATGTGGTTCCCTGAGAAGTTTGAGATAACAATGACTGAATCTCCTTTAGAATTCATTCTTGAGAAGACGAAGCAGTTATTCCAAACATCTTCCACCTCATGCCATCTAAATCCTGTCCAGCCTCCGTCAAGTTGCCACAGTTCTGAATGCTTCTTATAGAAGGCGTTTAAATCTTTCACATAGCGATGAGTCGCATCATGAATAGGATATTTGAGTAAGAACCAATCTAATTCACGTTCTTCATTCCACTCAATCATTTGTGGAATTTCATTTCCCATGAAGTTTAATTTCTTACCAGGGTGAGCCATCATATAGCCCATGAAAGCTCGATAGTTAGAAAACTTGTCTTCATAAGAAACAGACGCTTTATCTAGTAACGATTTCTTCCCGTGAACGACTTCATCATGAGAAATCGGTAAAATATAGTTTTCAGAGAAGGCGTACATCATAGAGAACGTAAATTGATTATGGATGCCACCTCTAAATAATGGATCTTTCTCTAAGTAATCTAGAGAGTCATTCATCCAACCCATATTCCATTTAAAGTGGAATCCAAGTCCTCCTTCTTCTACTGGTTTGGTAACCCCAGCGAAAGCAGTAGACTCTTCAGCAATCATCATGACACCTGGATATTCATTACGTACATAATCATTCAGAGATTGAATAAATCGAATCGCTTCTAGGTTTTCAAATCCTCCGTAAATATTACGAGCTGATTCTTCTTCACTTCTGCAATAGTTATAGAACAACATTGAACTTACAGCATCCACGCGAAGTCCGTCGATGTGGAATTTTTCAAGCCAGAATACTGCACTTGAATACAAGAATGAAACAACTTCTGTCTTGCCGTAATCAAACGCTCTCGTTCCCCATCCTTTATGTTCTTGGATACGAGGGTCGCCATATTCATAGCAAGGTGTGCCATCGAATTCATATAACCCAAAAGCGTCTTTTGTAAAATGCCCTGGTACCCAGTCTAAGATAATTCCGATACCTGCCCTATGACATTCATCCACAAAATACATAAAGTCTTCTGGAGTTCCAAATCTTGAAGTTGCTGCGAAAAATCCTGTCACTTGATATCCCCATGACTTATCGTATGGATATTCCGTAATTGGCAATAATTCAATATGCGTGTAGTTCATCTCTTTCACATAAGGAATTAATATATCCACTAATTCGCGATAAGAATAGGGATTGCCATTCTCCTTCTTCTTGAAGGAACCTAGCTCAACTTCATAAATGTTTAACGGTAGTTGATAAGGGACGGTTCTTTGTTTCATCCACTTTTCGTCTGACCATTGGAATTCAGGGAAATCGTATACTTTAGATGCTGTTTTCGGTCTTGTTTCCGCATGGCGTGCATATGGATCTGCTTTCCATAACCAATCTCCGTGTTGCGGAACAATCACATATTTATAAGCATCGTACTCTTTTACATTTGGAATTGTGATTTCATAAATCCCATTTTGATTAATACGCTCCATCTTGTAATCAGTTGGTCTCCATTCACAGAAATCCCCCGTTACATAGACTTCTTTTGCGTTTGGAGCCCACACGCGGAATGTACATTCGTTGTCACCTAAGAAACTTCCAAGGAAATCATAACTATGAAAATTCCTTCCTTCATGAAATAAATATTCTGCTAGTTGTTGCACTAAGCCATCACTCCTTTACGCATTCGCTCACAAAAATAAAATAAGCGTTTTCATAGTTGGGATAAAAAATTAGAGAAGGTTGATTTTGAAACATTTCTCTTGTTTAAATTATAACATATTTCTTAAATTTTCACAGTGGGTTTCATGAATTTTCTTAAAAATTTTTGTTTAATTCTCTGTACTTTTCATGAAACCCGTTTTGGTATCACTTTTCACTACTTTATATTACAATGAACATAGATTGACAAAAAAAGGGGCCTATTATGATTTTCTATCACTCACTAAAAAATAAGTATCCTTCAGGAGCAGTGACGGATAACCAAACTATTTTTATACAAGTTAAAGTTACGAAAGAGACTCACCTCTCTTCTATCCAATTAGTACTAAAAGAAGATTTAACGCAAACAACAAGCATCTATCATCCAAGTCGTTCTACAATTGAAGCAGATGCGACTTTATTCTCATTTGAAATTTCACCGTTACATTCAGGACTATATTTCTACTATTTTGAAGTTCGTTCTGAAATCGGTACTTACTTCCTTAGCAACCATGAATTCCATGCAGTTCCTGTTCTAAACTATCATGAGATTAATAGCTGGCAATTAACGGTTTATGAAGAACAATTCACGACTCCGGAATGGTTTAAGGGTGGAATTATGTATCAAATCTTCCCAGACCGTTTTAAGAGAAGCGAGAAATATAAAGCGAAAAAAGCAGCCAATGAAGAGATTCGTTACCGTCATGATGAGTGGGACGAATTGCCTCAATCAAGTATCACACATGAAAATTACAAAGCCCAGGATTTCTATCTTGGGAATTTAAAGGGAATCGAAGAAGAACTCGAACACTTCAAAGTCTTAAATGTAAATTGTATTTACTTAAATCCAATTATGGAAAGTCCAGATAACCACCGCTACTCCACTGCGGATTATTTCAATGCGGATCCATATTTAGGAACGAATGAAGACTTTAAAAAACTATGTGCGAAATTCAGAAAAAATGGAATTGAAATTATTCTAGACGGTGTATTTAGTCACACTGGTGATGACAGTATTTATTTCAACAAACAAGGTCATTATGATAGCGTAGGTGCCTATAACTCAACTGAGTCTCCATACTATCCTTGGTTTAGCTTTATGGAGTTTCCAGATACGTATCACTCTTGGTGGGGCTTTACAAACCTTCCAACGGTGAATAAATTGGAACCTTCCTATATGAAATTTATCAATGATCCAAAAACCGGTGTCTTACCCTTCTGGCAACATCTTGGGATTGGTGGCTGGCGTTTAGACGTTGCGGATGAATTTCCTGACGAGTTCTTAGACGCATTACGAGTAACTGTTAAACAAACAGACCCAAATGCCCTCATTATTGGTGAAGTTTGGGAAGATGCGACTACGAAATTTGCTTATGACCATCGCCGCCGTTATTTCTTAGGAAAACAACTGGACAGCGTGATGAACTACCCTTGGAAAGATGCGATTATCAATTTTGTTCAAACAAAGAACTCACACGCTTTACGCTATGCCATTGAAGAAATCATTGATCATTATCCAAAACCTGCTCTAGACGTTCTAATGAACTTACTAGATAGTCACGATACGGAACGTATTATTACAAAAATTGGCTTTGGGGATACGGAAGCTGTTCCACTTCATGAGCGCCCAACACTTGAATTAACTGGAACTGAACTTGAAGATGCGATTCAAAAACTAAAAATCGCAAGTTTCATTCAATTTACTCTACCAGGTGTTCCTTCGATTTATTACGGAGATGAAATTGGGATGCAAGGATTCCGCGATCCGTATAACCGTAAGACATTCAGCAAGAAAAAAATCAACGAAGAAATCTTCGAGCATTATAAAGCATTAACAGCTTTTAGAACAGAAAACAAAGAAGACTTCAAGGGAGATTTCCATGTCATTTACGAAAACAATGGATGCCTTGTGTACCAACGTGGCTCTCTCCTATGTGCCGTGAATATGAATGAACATACGGAATACATTGAAGGTCTTCATGGAAAACAAATTTTTGCAAGTCACCAAATAAGAAACCATCCAAATGGACTTCTTGTTCCTGCATTTGGCTTTGCAGCATATAAAATTTAATCCACAAAAAAAGATTCTCACTGTGAGGCATACCTAACTTGTGAGAATCTCTTTTTTTATTGGTTCTATAATTTTTAGGGTTGATGGAAATTTTCCACCAACCCTATTTTAGTG
>CAUQUY010000060.1:0-7607 GCA_963521405.1 uncultured Streptococcus sp. | reverse complement strand
GTCAGTAATTCACATTGGTTGCACTTCCCCAATGCTGTGGTTATAAAATCCGCAAGTTTTTCGTGGTTTGTAAGAAAATGGGATTTTTTTGCAAAAAAGTGAACTGCTAGAAATCGCGTTGCAATGGGATTTTTGCCAAGACGTGCACAGGACATGTCGGTGCCTCTAACGGCCTCCCGTGCCTGGAAAATACGATAAGGACGGGGTTTGTGCAAGGAGTGTGAGGTGCGAACGAAAGCTGCCCGAAATTCACTTATAAGTGAATTTCGGGCAGTTGTGCTAGTTGTTAAATTCAATAAAGAAAACTTTGAGATAATCGCTTAGCGGTGTGGCTACTGGAACTGCAAAATCGCTTGGTAATCCTTTTTTCAAAACGATGCGGAACTTGCGATTGCCTTCAGCTTCACGGATGCCTTTCTCAATCATTTGTTGAAATTGAGATTCGCTCACATTCGCTGCGTTCGTTGATAACACGAGCGTTCCTTTTGATGCGACTAATGGAGTGATTTGGGCTACTAGTTTGCCGTAGTCTTTTGCCACAGAGAAAGTTCTCTTCTTCGTACGGGCAAAACTTGGTGGATCGACTACGACCGTATCAAACTGCAACTGCTTCTTCACAGCGTATTTGAAATAATCAAATACGTCCATGACATAGATTTGTTGCGTTTCTGGGTCGATCCCGTTGACTGCAAATTGTTCTTTCGTCTTCTCGAGACTACGGTTGGCAACGTCGACGCTGGTTGTTTTTGTAGCGCCACCCATCGCTGCTGCTACAGAAAAGGCACCGGTATAACTGAAGGTATTTAATACCGTACGTCCTGCACTGTAACGCTGGCGAATCGTTTCGCGCACTTCGCGTTGGTCTAGGAAGATGCCCGTCATCAACCCTTCATTCATATAGGTCGCGTATTTGACCCCATTCTCTAATACGATTAATGGTTCTGGTGCTTCTGCCCCGCCAACGAATTGGCTTTCTGGCAAGTCCGCTTCATTCTTGAAACGAATCTTTTCGTAGACCCCTTTGACGCCTTCAAACGAAGCAAGTGCCTGCGTTAAAATCAGGTCACGGTAATGATAGACGCCCTCGCTATACCAAGAGACAACGATAAAACCGTCATACCAGTCGATTGTCACACCTCCAAAGCCGTCGCCCTCTCCATTGAAGAGACGGAAAGTCGTCGTATCGTCAGAATGTAAGAGTGCACGTCGATTCTCGAAGGCCGTCTTGAAGATGCCGCTAAAGAACGCATCATCCAACGCTTCATCTTCCTCGCGGCTATACACCCACGCGACTCCCTTGTTTTGGAACCCAACATAGGCCATCCCTAAAAAGCGACGTTGTTGGTCAACAACTTTCACCACTTCGCCTTCATCTGCGCGAAGTTCTTGCGCAAGGTCCATCTGACTGATCAGTGGACTTCCTTTTTTAATCAATCCCGCTGCTTTTTGTTTCACGATGATTGTTCCCATAGATTATTTTCCCCTCCATTTCATAATGGCACGATACAGTAAGAATCCAAGCCAACTTCCAAGAACATTACAGAGAATGTCGTCGATATGGCTGACTCCTGTGTAAAAGATAAATTGAAAGAACTCGATGGCAAAAGAGGTCCAGAACCCGTACCAGAGTGAACGAGAGTGTCCTTTTTCTTTTCCATAGAGTAAACCGCAGAAAAATCCAAGTGGCATAAACCACACGATATTTCCTACTACATTATAATACGCTGCAAAGACCGAACCTTGCATAAATAATTTAATACTATCGACAAATGGCACCCACATAATATCCGAGAGCGGATGAGAGACGACTTGTAGCGTAAACGTCTCGTTCGTGCTTCTGAAAATCGTGAGCTGCGCGAGCAATATAATATAGAAGATAAATAAATTTCGGTAGAGCTCCCACTTCCAGACGATTTCGCCTTTTTTCCGTGAGAATAAATAAATAGACCAAACGATCAACCATCCGAGAAACAGGACGATTGCGTGGTCTACACTGAAAATAAACAAACGAACAAGTGGAAGATGATTCACTCGCCCATCAAATAATCGGACTAGCCATTGATAGAATGGGCCAAGTAAATACATGTTCTTCCTCCTTGTTCGTTCTCCTTAAGTTACAATTCGCTTTCGCCAGGGAATACGACTCTAAACGTTGTACCCTTGCCGACTTCACTCTTCACAGAGATTTTACCGCGGTGACTATCCACAAGCGACTTCACAATCGCAAGGCCAAGGCCACTTTCTCCGTACTTCGTGCTCTTTCTTGAAACGTCTGCTTTGTAGAAACGTTCCCAGATTTCTTTAATTTCGCTCTCGTCGATTCCGATACCCGTATCAGAAATCTCAACAATCGCTTTTTTACCTTCGTTCCATGCCTTCACTAGGATTTCTCCATTATCCGTAAATTGGTTGGCATTCTTCGTGATGTTTACCAAGATTTGGACAAAACGGTCATAGTCGGCATAAACGCTAAAGTCTGTATCGCATTCATAGCGCAAAGTATTATTTTTTACTTTCGCTAGTTCGCGAATTTGTTCTACAACGGTCTGGATGGCTCCAATCGCTGCAAAACGGTGTTGCACTAATACAATCTGGTTCGAACGAATCTTCTCGTAGTCGAGGTTTTCGTTAACGAGCCTGATCAATCGTTGTGTTTCACTAGAAATGAGTTCCAGTGAACGTCCACGACGAGACTCTGGCACCATATTGTATTTCAATCCATCGAGCAATCCATTCATGGTTGTTAATGGTGTACGCATTTCGTGCGCCACGTCCATCATAAATTGGCGGCGGACATTTTCTTGTCGCTCAACCTCTCTTTCAGACTCACGGAGCGAATGCGCCATGTTGTTAAAGTCTTTCATTAAGTCGTCAAACTCATCTCGACTTTCGACAGGAAGTTTAACATCGAAGTCCCCTTCTGAAATCTTATGAGTCGCCTTACGCAACTTGTTGATACGACGTGTTTGATAGTTTGCAAAAACAAAACTCATCATAATTCCAATGATAATCGCTGTACCAAACGCGATAAACATCGAGTTACGAAGTTCGCGTACTTCGGTTTGAATACGACTCATCGGACTGGCTAAAGCCACGTATCCTTTATACTGTCCATTTTTAATAATGGGATAGTATACCGTGATTAAGTTATCTACGGCTTCTCCGGTAAAGTTCATTTGAACTTCTTTCAAGTTGATCGCAGCACCATTTTTTAAGTGGTTTAATTCATCCTCTGTCAGTGCAGAGTTTGTATCTAAACTTCTAGAAGGATAGGTCATCTCGTTGTTTTCATCAAACATCGCTATACTGACATTTTCCTCGCGTAAAATGGTCCCCAACTTGTAAATATCCGCATCGCTCATATCAGTCGCAATTAATCCTTTGGCGTACGACTGCAATTGCTGAGACCGCTGTGTATACACATTATTACTCATTACGTTGTAGAAAAGAATTCCACAGGCAGCAATCGTCAACAGCACAACGGATACGAACCCGAAGAGTTGCTGATAAAAGTATTTCATGGATTACAACTCGCTATCGTCAAATTTATACCCTACGCCCCAAACCGTATGAATTACATGAGGACCAACAGCCTCGATTTTTTGGCGAAGTTTCTTGATATGAGCGTCAACGGTACGTTCGTCACCATAGAATGGATCTTCCCATATCTTCGTTAATAAGTGTTCACGAGTGAATACTTGACGTTGGTGTTTCGCCATAACCATTAATAAGTCAAATTCTTTTGGTGTTAAGTTTTCGATTTGTTTACCATCGATAAATGCTTCGTGTGTTTTCGTATTGATTTTCACGTGATCTGTTTCAACATCGAATTCTGAAGCAAATGTGTTGTCTGCAACAGTAGCGCGTTGTGTACGACGTAATAATGCTTTAATACGAGCCATGATTGTTACGGCGCTAAATGGTTTTGCAACATAGTCGTCTGCACCAATTTCAAGACCGATAACTTGGTCACTTTCTGAATCGCGTGCTGTAAGCATTACGATTGGAACGTTTTGGTTTACTTGGCGGATTTGGCGGCAAATTTGCATTCCGTCCATGCTTGGTAAGTTGACATCTAAGATGACAACGCCCCATTTGTTTTGGTTTTCTAAGAATGCATCAAGACCTTCTTTACCATCGTGGTAGAAGCTTGCCTTCCAACCTTCGTTTTCAAAAAACATCTCCATCATTTCGCAAACTGCTTCTGTATCTTCAATCATTAAGATATGCATGACATACACTCCTTTTTTATAGCTAAATTATAATTATTATAAGTTTTCTTCACAGATTGTACATCATTAATATGAAATCACACACCACAATTTATGAAGAAAGTGTGAAGTTACGTATTTGAAATGCGCTAATTCACTATTTTTTCTTTTTTACACTGCCTCCTAAGCTAAAGCGCAAATGATTTAATAGTGCCATTTGTGCGTCACTCCAGGGATTTCGGCGCGTACTTCCTTTATGATGGAAAGTTCGTGCCATCTCCGTTTGTTTATCCCTACTACTTTCTAATTCCTTATAAAAATCTCTAGCTGATTTACGCAGGGCTCCTTTCTGGAAAATGAGCCACTGTTCGGCTAAGTCACTGGTTGCTACAGATACTTGAACAAGACGCATATTCATTCCTGATACGGTACGCTCAATATAACTATCTGCCGTCTCCCCTTCAGCCGTAAAAATCACTTTCACTTCGGCTTCGTCAAACGACTGGGTAACACCCGGTACAAACTGCGCATCAAAGACAATCCAGACTTCGATATTTTCAAACTTCTGAAAATTCGAGCAGCGTTGGATGAGTAAATCCCTCGCGCTTTCTAAGTCGTCTTGCTTCTTCAATGCCACTAGTTCTGGCCATGCACCAATCATATTGTAGCCATCAATAATATAGAGTTGCTTTTTCAATATGCATCCCCCGTTTCCTATAACGAACGGTTACGGAAGACTTCGTACATCATTAAGGCACTCGCCACGCTCGCGTTCAGACTTTGGACATGTCCCACCATCGGAATCGTCACCATTTCATCCACGCTTTCCTTCACGATACGAGAGACACCTTTTCCTTCGTTCCCCATCACAATCGCAAGAGGGCCACTTGTATTCCATTTGCGGTAGTCCGTTCCATCCATGTCGGTCCCAAACACCCAAATGCCACGCGCCTTCAATTGTTCAATCGTCTGCGTTAAATTCGTCACGCGAACAACCGGCACATGCTCAATGGCACCCGTTGAAGCTTTGGCAACGGTCGCTGTCAATGAAGCCGATCTGCGTTTTGGAATAATAATGCCGTGAACGCCTGTTGCGTCTGCCGTACGTAAAATACTTCCTAAGTTATGTGGATCTTCCACCCCGTCTAAAATGACGATAAATGGATCTTCGCCTTTTTCTTCGGCCTTCTTAAAGACGTCTTCTAAGTCGGCATATTCGTAGGCTGCAATCGAAGCCACAAGTCCTTGGTGAACGGCATTGCCGACAAGGTCTTCAATCTTCGTCTTTGGAACGGTTTGAACTTGAATTCCTTTTTCACGTGCGAGTTCAATGACTTTTGCAGCATCTCGTCCAGAAGTTCCTTCTTGGATAAAGACACGGTTCACACGGTCCGGCGTTTGCAAGGCTTCTACCACTGCATGACGACCAAACACGAAGTCCACCACTTCTTGTACTCCCTCACGTTCTACGTGTTCATGAGCGGGGCGTTGTCTCTTTTCAGTCCACTCAGGACGCCCACGGTCTGAACGATTTCCGTTTCTTGATTTTTTCTTTGGTGCATATTCATTTCGTGCCATGTTACTGTTCACCTTCCACTTGTTGTAAGCACCAGTTGATGAGTTCTTCTAGTCTTGCTTGTTGGCCAGATAAGTATAAATAACCCATTAATGCTTCAAAACCAGTCGCAATACGGTACGTTCCTACGTCTGCATTTTTTGCCACCGTATGACTCTTACTATTGCGTCCTCGTTTGTAAATTTCTAATTCTTCTTCATTTAAGAAGTTTTCTTGTTCCAACATTTGTTGCATCAAGCGTGCTTGTGCCTTTGCCGAAACAAACTTCGTTGCGGTCGCATGTAATTGATTTGGCTTTGTTAACCCTTTTTGCATCACGTGATTTCTGACATACACTTCATAAATCCCGTCACCCATATAGGCTAAGGCCAACCCATTTAGTAGCTTCCAGTTTTTCTCTGTCATGCTTCTCTTCTCCATCGTGTTCCTTGTGGAGTGTCTTCTAATACAATCCCTTGTTCTTTTAGTAAATCACGAATCTCGTCACTGCGAGCAAAGTTTTTCGCCTTACGCGCTTCAAGACGTTCATCGATTAACGCTTGAATATCATCATCGAGTAATGCTTCTTGTTTTTCAACGATACCGAAGATCCCAAATAGAACCGTTGCTTTTTCAAGGAGCGCTTCGAGTACCGCTTTTGAAACGACTTCTTGTTCTAAGTACACATTCCATTCTTTCAACCATTGATATAACACAGTCATCCCGTTTGCCGCATTGAAGTCATCATCCATTTCTTTTTGGAATTCTGCTTCGATTGCTGCAAATTTCGCTAAACGTTCTGCATCTTCTGGTAATGCATCTACGGCTGTTTCTAAGCGGTAGCGTGCATTCTTGAAGGTTGTTTGTACTTTTTCAAGGTTCACGGCTGCTTCTTGAAGAGCCGCTTCGCTAAATTTCAACGGACGACGGTAATGCGCGCTTGCTAAGAAGAAACGGAGCACTTGTGGGTCCAATTTCTCGATTAAGTCGTGAACAAGCACGAAGTTTCCTAGAGATTTACTCATTTTCTCTTCGCCCATTGTTACGAATGCATTGTGCATCCAGTAGTTCGCAAATTTCTTACCTGTTTTTGATTCACTTTGCGCGATTTCGTTTTCGTGGTGAGGGAACGCTAAGTCTTGTCCGCCACCGTGAATGTCGATCGTATCTCCTAAGTGTTTTGTCGCCATTACAGAGCATTCAATATGCCATCCTGGACGACCTTTGCCCCATGGAGAGTTCCAGCTAATTTCATTTGGTTTTGCGCTCTTCCATAATGCAAAGTCTAACGGATTGCGTTTTTTTGCATCATCTTCTGAGGCTGTACGATTACTTGCCCCGATTTGTAAGTCTTCGATGCGTTGGTCGCTAAGTTTTCCATAGTCTTTGAATTTTTCAGTGATGAAATACACATCGCCTTCTGATTCATAGGCCATGCCTTTATCAACTAAGTCCGCTACAAAGGCAATAATGTCATCCATTGTATTCATTACTGTTGGGTTTAAAGTCGCCTTCTTCACGTTTAGCGCGTTTGTATCTTCAAAGAACGCTTCGATATATTTCTTTGAAACTTCTTCAGCCGTCATGCCTGTTTCGTTGGCCACGCGAATGATTTTATCGTCCACATCTGTAAAGTTCGAAACGAAATTCACGTCATAACCGCGGTATTCAAAGTAACGACGAATCGTATCAAAGGAAACCGTACTACGTGCATTTCCGATATGAATATAGTTATAAACCGTTGGACCGCACACATACATGCTCACTTTTCCTTCTTCAATCGGTTTAAATGCTTCTTTTTGTCTTGTTAAAGTGTTGTAGATTTGAATCATAAGTTTCCT
>CAUQUY010000059.1:0-7671 GCA_963521405.1 uncultured Streptococcus sp. | reverse complement strand
AACTTTATTAGATTTCCGTCATAAACGTCATTTCAAAGCAAAACCTGGTGAAAACGGCATGAGTAAGAGTATGTATGGCCGTGGAGCAGAAGACTTAATCGTTAAAGTTCCACCAGGAACAATCGTTAGAAATGCTGAGACGAAAGCACTGATTGCTGACTTAGTAGAAGATGGGCAAGAAGTAGTAGTTGCTAAAGGTGGCCGTGGTGGTCGAGGAAATATCCGTTTTGCAACGCATAAAAACCCTGCACCAGACATTGCTGAGAACGGTGAACCAGGGGAAGAGTTTGAACTCGATTTAGAATTAAAAGTTTTAGCGGATGTTGGGTTAGTTGGATTCCCATCAGTAGGGAAATCGACTTTACTATCTGTGATTTCAAGTGCAAAACCAAAAATTGCGGACTATCACTTTACAACATTAAACCCTCAATTAGGAATGGCGCAGTCTCCAAATGGCGAGCAATTCGTCGTTGCCGACTTACCGGGATTAATTGAAGGAGCTCATACAGGTGTAGGGCTTGGAATTCATTTCTTAAAACATATCGAACGTACAAAAGTATTACTTCATGTCATTGATATGGCTGCAATGGAAGGCCGCGATCCTTTTGAAGACTATAAGATTATTCAAGAAGAACTCGGAAGTTATCACTTACGCTTACTAGAACGTCCAATGTTGATTGTGGCGAACAAAATGGATCAACCTCAAGCAGAAGAAAACTTAGAGAAGTTCAAGAAAGATTTAGCAGATAGCTTAGCTGAAGGCGAAGAAATGCCAGAGATTTTCCCAATTTCTGCATACCGTCGCGAAGGCCTTCAAGCATTGCTGGCTAGAACTGCTGAAGTGTTAGAAGAAACAGAATTCTTCCCATTAAACGAAGAAGTAGTGGAAACACATATCGTTTATGGATTAGAAGAAGAGGAAGCACCATTCAAAGTGACAAGAGATCCAGATGGAACTTGGGTACTGTATGGTGACAAGATTGAAAAACTATTCAAGATGACAAATATGGAACATGATGAGTCTGTTATGCGATTCTCACGTCAATTACGTGGAATGGGTGTAGATAGCACTTTACGTGAAAAAGGCGCTGAAAATGGCGATTTAGTACGTATTCTAAACTTCTCATTCGAGTTCGTAGATTAAGGAGTTTTGAATATGATTGATAGAAGTGAGATGGAAAAACGTTTTTACGTATCTTCATTTGACGGCCTAAGAGCGATAGGAATCCTTAGTATCATTATTTATCACTTGTATTCTTATCGCTTGCCGGGTGGATTTCTTGGATTGGACATCTTCCTCATTTTAGCGGGTTACTTTATGACAAACCGCTTAATGACAAGTTTGATGAACGATGGAAAGATTCCTTTGAAGCAGTTTTTATTAAAACGACTAGCACGTATTGCGCTTCCTTTAATTGCAATGCTTGTTCTAGTGTTCATTTATATAACGCTGTTTCAAAATGAAATGTTGGTGAACTTAAGAGGATCATTTACTTCTAGTTTAGTCTTTTTAAATAACTGGTGGCAGATTTTCCAGGCACAAACGTTTATTCCAAACTTATTAACTGAAAATCCATTTGAGCACTTATGGTATATTTCATTAGCTTTTCAATTTTACCTATTGTGGCCAATTGTGTTCGCATTTTTAAGTTTATTCCTTAAAAAGCATAATTCTTTATTTGTAGCAATCATAGTGTTAGCTACTGCTTCATTTGGATTAATGCTCTTTAGTTATAAAGGTGCAGATTCATTAACGTATGTCACAATGAGCACAGGAACTCGATTATTCTCAATGCTGATTGGTTCATGTACGGCATTGCTATATCCTTTAGATCGTTTCCAAAAGGAACATAAATCTAGAGTGCCATATGAGCAATATTTAAGATTAATTCCGATTGTGTTAATGTTCATCTTGTTATTTACACTTGGACGTAACGAAGATATTACTTATCGTGGAGGAATGTTGCTCTTTGACTTAACAGTAGCTGCTGTTATTTTGATGAGTGTACATCCTAAGGTAGGAACAGGGATTTTATTCCGTTTCAAACCATTAACGGTGATTGGTCGTAGAAGTTTATCATATTACTTATGGTTTTTACCAATTATTGTGTTATACCAAGCAAAAATGGGGATTGCTGGTTCAAGTAATTTAATTCACGGTATCATCCAATTGGTACTCATTCTCTTCTTTGGAGAAGTTTGGTATCAAGTTTTTGAGAAAAGACGTTATCTTCAAGTGATCCGTAAATTGATGGAACTGTTGAATGAAAAAACGGCTTATGGAAAACAAATTTTGTTTGGACTCTGTGCAGTACCGCTCATTATTTTAGCGGTAGGGCTCGCACAGTCTACAAGTAAATTATCTGAACAAGAGACCATGCTTACTGAATTAATCCATACGAACCAAACAATTGTGGATAATACCCAGCAAACAGATAAGAAACTATTAAAGACCATTAATAATGTGGTCGGGCTTACTCGTGAGGAGACCGTTTTTAGCAGTAATAGTTCGATTACCTTTATTGGGGACCAATCGTTATTAGCTATCGCGAATGAACTAACAACCATTTATCCAAATGCCGTGATGCATGCGACAACGATTGCCCAAGTAACAGATTTAGCTTCAACCATTAATGAACTGAAAGCAAAGAATCTATTACATGACACTGTTGTTTTAATGTTTGGGGCTAATAGTGCATTTACAAAAGGACAATTGGAACGTGAATTAAAACGTATTGGGATGGAAAAACAAATCTTCCTTGTTACAACGACAACGTCCAAAACATGGAGAGATGATGTGAATTCTGTTTACGCTGCTGTTAGCGAAAAGTATTCGAATGTCCATGTTCTTGACTGGAATGAATATTCCAAAGACCAAGATTGGTTCTATTCACATAAATCATATGTAACAGAAGTAGGAGCTCATGAAGAAGCGCTCTTCTTTGCGAAGAAAATTTATGAAACATTGAGAGGAAATTAAAATGGAATTGCAATTTCTAGGAACAGGTGCTGGCGTACCTTCTAAAATGAGAAACGTCACTTCAATTGCATTAAAGCTTCTCGATGAGATTAATGAAGTGTGGTTATTCGATTGCGGAGAAGCTACACAGCAACAAATTTTAAATACAAATATTCGTCCAGGAAAAATCAAGAAGATTTTTATTACGCATATGCACGGAGATCATATCTTTGGGTTACCTGGACTACTGACGAGTCGTTCTTTCCAAGGGGGAGAAGATGATTTAACTCTCTATGGTCCTAAAGGGATTAAGAACTTTATCGACACAACGATTCAAGCTTCTTGTTCAAAATTAGGATATCCTTTAAAAGTGGTTGAATTTGAAAAAGAAGGTCTTCTTTTCGAAGATAAACATTTTAAAGTAGAAATGAAGCGACTCGAACATGGGATTCCTTCATATGGATTCCGTGTGACAGAAAAGGATCAACCAGGCGAACTGCAAGCGGACCGTCTAAAAGAGTTAGGAATTCCTTTTGGGCCACTCTTTGGTAAGTTGAAAAAAGGGGAAACCATTACTCTAGAAGATGGAACGGTCGTGAATGGTCAAGATTATATTTCTCCGGATATTAAAGGACGAGTTGTGACCATTTGTGGGGATACTCGTAAATGTGAAGCTAGTGAAATCTTAGCCTATCGTTCGGACGTTCTCGTCCACGAGGCGACATACGAAGGAGATAAAGGCCAACAAGCCTATCGTCATTTCCATTCAACAAGCCTTCAAGCGGCTGAAGTAGCTAAAAATGCCGAAGTGAAGCGCCTTTTATTAACGCATATCAGCGCTCGCTATCTTGGAAAACAATCTCAAGAGTTGGAAGACGAGGCTAAAAAGATTTTTGAGAATGTTCAAGTTGTCAAAGACTTCGACATTGTGACTGTTGAAAGGATTAAACATCATGAAGGACGCTAAATGGTTTACAAATCAAGTGGCTCTTGTGACCGGAGCTAGCGGTGGGCTTGGCGCACAAATCGCATTGGAATTAGCTAAAAGAGATGTGCAACTGATTCTTGTGGCTCGAAATACTGCTAAACTAGAGCAAGTAGCTGCGGAGTGCAAAACGTTTACTACAAAACCAGTTGATGTTTATTCGTGTGATTTAACCGATGATGCATCTGTTAATCAGTTGTTAGCAACTCTTGATGAAACATACAAAATTACGATGGTCATCAACAATGCTGGCCTTGGTTACCTTAAATTAGCTAAAGACTTAAGTGAATCTGAGATTACTCAAATGCTTCAGTTAAACTTGAATACATTAATTAAAATCACTCAGCATTTTGTACCTAGGTTTATTGAAGATAAGGGCGGAGTAATTGTGAATATCGCTTCTCAAGCTGGAAAATCGGCAACGGTAAAATCATCCGTGTATTCAGCAACTAAATTTGGAGTGTTAGGATATTCGAATGCATTGCGTTTAGAATTAAAACCTTATGGCATCCATGTGATGACCGTCAATCCTGGACCGATTGCGACAGATTTCTTTGATAAAGCGGAGCCAACCGGGAAATACTTAGAGCAATTAGGCTCTGTCGTACTAGATCCAGTGAAGGTAGCAGGAGAAGTTGTTAAAGGGATTGAAAGAGAAAAACGCGAAGTGAATTTACCAAAATCAATGAACTTTGCGAGTAAATTAAATGTATTATTCCCGAAAATAGGAGACAAACTATTAGGGAGTATTTTCAATAAAAAGTAGAGGAGGTGTACGATGAGTTTTGCAAATTATGCATGGAAGTTAAAAGAGAATGTGGATGATGAACTCGTAACATTTCTTTCAAGTGAAAGTGGTGTGTCTGAAAATCTCGTTCGCTTATGTGTGGAACGTGGAGTTCAAACTGTAGAAGAACTACAGGAGTTTCTTTCGCCAACCCCACATCTTATCCATGATCCTTTCTTGTTACATGATGTGGATAAAGCGGTAGCACGTATTCAAGAAGCCATTGAAAATGGTGAATTAATTCATATATATGGCGACTATGATGCAGACGGGATTACGAGTACAACGATTCTCTATGAAACTCTTGAAATGCTAGGAGCTCAAGTATCGTACTATTTACCGAATCGCTTTACAGATGGCTATGGTCCCAATATTCCAGCGTTCCAACGCGCGATTGAAGATGGGCATACACTCATTATTACGGTAGACTGTGGAATTGCAGCGCATGAACCAATTCGCTATGCGATGGAAAACGGCTGTGATGTTATTTTAACGGACCACCATGAAATTCCTAGTGTAATTCCAGAAGCTTATGCGGTTGTCCATCCTCGTCATCCAGAGGCAAACTATCCGTGCGGAGATTTATCAGGTGCTGGTGTTGCATTCAAGCTTGCTCACGCGCTTCTAGGAGAGTTTCCAGAAGAAATGGTAGAATTAGCCGCGATTGGAACCATTGCGGATTTAGTCAGTCTTACAGATGAAAATAGAACAATCGCTAAACTAGGAATCAGTCAAATGAAACAAACGCAGCGTATTGGCCTTGTTACTTTGATTGAGAAGTTATCCGTAAAAGTTGATAAATTAGATGAAAAGACGATAGGCTTTCAGATTGGACCACGCCTAAATGCATTGGGTCGCTTAGGAGATGCCACTCCAGGGGTTCAATTGATGACAACGTTTGATGATGAAGAAGCAGCGACTATTGTTGACTTTATGCAATCTGAAAACGAAAGACGTCAAGCAATTGTGAATCAAATTGTTGAAGAAGCCACTCCGCTTATTCAAGAACAGATGAATCAACCTATCCTTGTATTAGCTCAACCAGGCTGGCATGAAGGCGTTCTTGGAATTGTAGCGAGTCGAATTGTCGAACAGACTGGTAAACCAACGCTTGTGTTAGGGATTAGTGAAGACGGCTTAACAGCCAAGGGTAGTGGTCGTTCGTTTGGAGAATTTAATCTCTATGATGCGTTAACAAGTGTTAAAGATCATCTTTTAAAATTTGGTGGTCATCACATGGCTGCTGGTTTGACAGTTGAAACGATTATGCTTCCAACGATTATCGAAGGCCTTGAGCAATATGCAAAAGACTATCAAGACTTGTTAGATACGAAAGCTACTTTGACAATTGATGAGGTTCTTCCATTAAAAGATATTACGGTTGAATGGATTGATTCATTAGCTAGTTTGAAACCATTTGGTACGGATAATCCAGAACCGGTTGTTTCTCTGGAAGGAATTCAAGTGGCATCTACTCAATTGTTAGGAGTCGATAAACAACACTTGAAGTTGAATTTAAAAGAATCCAATTCTGCAAATACACTTCAAGCGATGGCCTTTAGTAAAGGGGAATGGGCAGCTTCTCTTCAGCCAGATACGAAGATTAGTATTGCTGGGACTTTAGAGATTAATGAATGGCAAAATAACCGACTTCCTCAATTAATGGTGAAAGATATTGCTGTTAAAGGTAGAGTCGTGATTGATTGGCGCACTTCTAAGATTACAAAAGATCATCTTGCTGTTGAAAATGCACTTTATCTAGCTACAAACGATGTGTACTTGAAGGAACTAGAAACAAGAATTCCAAGTACTTCAAGTGTGATGGATTTTGCATCATTTGTAGCTGCAAACGAAACCCCAACTGCTAAAGCAATTGTGTTATTCGACCTACCAGAAAAGATTGAAGAAGTGGAAGCTTTCTTTAAAATGGAATGGACACAGCCTCTTTATGTCATTACTTACACAAAGAATTCGGTTGTGACAACAGGCATACCCGATAAGCCAAAGTTTGGTCTGGTGTACAAATATATCCAATCTCATGTGCAAATTCCTTACAACGAAAAACTAGTTTCGGTGGCTGGATTTCTCAAAATTCCAGTTGAACAATTCCGAGTGATATTAAAAGTGTTTTTTGAGTTGGAATTTGTTAAAATAGTAGATGGACATTTAATGATTAACAAAAGTCCAAAAACAAATGACTTAGAAGAGTCAACTTTATTGAAAAAGTTAAATGAACAAATGTTGCTTGAAAAGAAATTCAACTATAGCCAGTTCCAAGAACTTAAGAGTTGGATGGATTCACAACAAGGTAAATAAAAGGAGGAGTTCTAAATGAACTTGAAAGAATATATTGCTAGTGTTCCAAACTATCCTAAAGAGGGTATTATTTTCCGTGATATTTCTCCATTAATGGCGGACGGAAAAGCTTATCAATTCGCAACACAACAAATCGTTGATTACGCTCGTAGAATTGGCGCTGAGATGATTGTTGGACCAGAAGCACGTGGATTTATCGTTGGATGTCCTGTAGCGTATGAGTTAGGAATTGGATTTGCACCAGCTCGTAAAAAAGGAAAATTACCTCGTGAAACAGTGGCTGTGGAATACGATTTAGAATACGGTTCAGCTGAATTACACTTACACAAAGATGCTGTTAAACCTGGCCAAAAAGTTCTAATTTGTGATGACTTATTAGCAACAGGTGGAACAATGGCTGCCGCTGCAAAATTAGTTGAAAAGCTTGGCGGTGAAGTAGTTGGTTTAGCTTTCTTAATAGAGTTAACAGACTTAAAAGGTCGCGAAAAAATTAACGAATACGACATCTTCACATTAATGGAATACACTGAAGACGAAAGATAATAAATAAAGAAGACTTCCTTAGCCAGTTGAAGTGCACCCTGTCAAGTAGACAGGAAAATAATTAAATTATATGACGAGTTC
>CAUQUY010000058.1:0-7766 GCA_963521405.1 uncultured Streptococcus sp. | reverse complement strand
CACTAGATCCTTTCAAGCCATTCTTCACCGCAGCATTTTGCGCCACGATACGCTCTGGCTTACTTTGAAAACTTTCTTTATATTGTTTCGTCAATTCCTTTGTTAACGTAAACATCACTTCATCTCCTTTAAGGTTGATACCCTAATGGTACTCCTCTTTCCCCCTATATGCAATATAATAAATCGGTTAAATTCAATAAAAAAGAGACTCCTTCACAAGAAAGGAGTCTCCATCGTTAACTTACATCACAAACACGTACATCCAAATGAATACTATATAGACAACAGCTACAACAGCTGCTGAAATCTCCAACCATCTAGGGAAAATGACAATTTTCTTTTTCCGTAAATAGAATCCAAAACCAAGCGAAATAATCAAAATTAGATTAAATAGGTATCTCATTACTCTCACCTTTCCTTTATTCAAACACCCCACTAACTACACTCATCACTACTTTTTTTCTTATTATAAAAATAGTCCGCTATCCACCACATACCAAATACAATTGACCACTCTATGAAAATTTTGGTCAAATCTGTGAAACTAAAATTCCCCAATAGTAAACTATTAGCAATATAAGCATATATCATCAAAGCATATAAAAGTCTTTTCTTAGGCATCATATTCACATCCTTCGTATCAAATGCAAAACAATAAATTAACCGCTTTCATTCATCTTTATTATACTACTTCTTTTAAAAAATAAAAGACTAAATTTCTATTTTTAATAAAAATACCATCACTATTCTCCTTTTTCTTCACGAAGCTCCACACTCCTGCCGCTCCCTTCCTAAGCATTACCGATAACATCGGCAACTACCCATTTAATTAAAGACAAAACAAACTCGCTAAACTTCTTCCAATAATGAAGCACACACCCCTGCCGTTCCCTTCCTAAGCATTGCCGATAACATCGCAGCAGTTTATCAAAAAAGGAAAATAAAACAGAATATCTAACTGCTCCAATCGTGGAGCGTGATGGATAAACAAAAAGAGCATCAGTCGATTGAAAGAATAGTGGGAAGTTGTATTGAAACGAATAAGAGGGAGTTAGGAATTGATTCCTTACTCCCTCTTTGAGGCTTCAAAGGTGAGTGACTACAGGCACGAGCCGGTACCCCACTATGACTCTTTCAATCATCAAACTGATGCTCGAAGGTTTATCCATCCCATCGAAAGATGGATGAATCTGTCAGATATTCTGTTTTATTTCACAGGAGTTAAAGCAATGAACTGCTCGATGTTATCGGCAACTTGCGCGAGTGCTTTCTTCCAAAATGCGCTGTCCTCAACATCCACGCCCAACACCTTCGCAGTATCTTCCGCAGAAGTCACCGTTGTCGCACGCAATAACTCTTGATATTTCTCAACGAATCCTTCAGGTTGCTCTTGATAGATGGCATATAACCCTTTAGAGAACAATCCTCCGAATGCGTATGGGAAGTTGTAGAAGCTTAAGCCGCTGCTGTAGTAGTGCGGTTTGCAAGCCCACATATATGGATGCATTGCGTCTGGATCTAATCCGTCGCCGTATGCTTCTTTTTGCGCATCCAACATTAATTGTTCTAAATCTTTCGAGAACATAAAGCTCTTTTCACGGTTTTCAAATACTGCTGATTCGAATAAGTAACGTGAGTAGATGTCCACGATGATTTGTGTTGTATCTTGTAATTGTGATTCGAGTAAGGCTACTTTTTCAGCATCGCTTGCTTCGCTAATCACTGTGTTCATCACGATATTTTCGTTGAATGTTGACGCCGTTTCAGCAACAGGCATTGAGTACTCTTGGTTTAATACACGGTGGTTTTCGATATGTAAACCGTGGTATGCATGTCCTAATTCGTGCGCAATTGTTACAACGTCGCTTAATGAACCAGAGAAGTTTGTTAAGATACGTGATTGTTTGATGAATGGTAGGTTGCTACAGAACGCGCCCCCCACTTTTCCTTTACGTGGTAAGAAATCGATGTAGTTGTTTTCGTATGCTTCTTTTGTCATTTGCGCTAAATCTTCTGAGAAGCCTTTGAAGTTTTCTAATAAGAATTCTTTAGACTCTTCGATTGTGAAACGACGTGAGCTTTCTCCGATTGGTGCAAATAAGTCGTAGAATGGTAATCCATTTTCATGACCTAAGAGGGAAGCTTTATGTTTCAAGTAAGCGCGGAATTGTGGTAAATATTCGCGAATCGCTTCAAGAAGTGCATCTAATGTTTGACGAGACATACGAGATGCTTCTAATGTTTGCGCAAGTGGTGATTCGAAACCACGTAAGCTTGTTTCTGTAAGTACTTGTTGTTTAATATTGTTTAAGGCAAATGCGATTGGTTCTTTAATCGTATCGTACATCTTCAATTCTGTTTCGTACGCTTCTTTACGAACCGCTGCATCCGCATCATACGCCATATTACGAATTTCGCTAAGCGTTACTTTTTCGCCTTTAAATTCGCCTTCAACGCCTGAAGTCATCGCTTCGAAGAGTTGTTCCCAACCGTCTCCTCCGCTGATAGAGAATTTCGCAATGACATCTTCTAATTCATCGGATAATAGATGTTTGTATTGTTGTTTTGCTTCTGCAAAGTAGAATTCGTAGTCTTTTAGATTTTCGTCGGAAGTGATATCTGTTTCCACGCTTCCGATAAATTTGTAGACTTTTGTATACGCACTATTTAACGAAGCATACGCATTACCGAATAAAGTACGGTATTTATTCGCTGTTTCGTCTGTTGTGTTCGCAGTTAATGTTAAATTAATGTAGTTTCCAAGACGGCTGCTTAAGACGCTGAACTCTTCTAAGGCAGCAATTGCCGCTTTGATAGATTCTAAGTTATCTTCGAGCGTTAAGCCGTTGAATACCTCTCTAAAGTTTGAAAAACGTTCAAAGTCACGTTGAAACTCTTCACTTTCAAATGAAGGGTATATTTCTTTTAATGACCATTCTGTTGACATGTCGGATCCCCCTTATATTGACTATATGTCCTATTCTACCGAATTTCTTTATAAAATCATAGTATAAGAACCTTTATTCTCTAGGCAACAACGTGTATACTTAAGAGGCAAACACTTTTCAAAAAAGGAGTTCTTATGAAAAAGACTTGGAAAGAATTGTTCCCGGATGCTCTTCTTGGAGAAAACGGTCAAGACACTGTTCCTGTAACGTTGAATGGTGAAGTGATTTATCTCTTAGAATCGAGCTTAACTGAGCGCGAACGATTCCTCATCAAAACCTTAAATACACAACCAACAAAATCTTCAATCCCAACGCACCCTTGGCTAGCGTACTTAGAAGGAAAAGGCGCATTGCCAATTCCAACTGCGTATATCCAATGCGTACACTTGGCGGTATTTCCTAAGCAAGAAGGCGTCTTTCAAGAAAAAGACTGGTTGGAGTTCGTCGAGAACTTAACGGTTGGGACCCTTGCCGTCTTCAAAAACTTCCGCCATCACTACACGCTCGTTGTGAACCCGGAAGTCGCTCCTTCGCTTGCAAGCACGCTCTTTGAAGTGCAATCCGCGATTGAAGATGACTTCGCCGTGGAATTACAACTCTTTATTGGAAACCGCTGGGCAACATCAAGCCCTGTGCCGCTTCTCTATCAAGCAGAAAAAGCGCTCTTCGTGGAATACTTAATGCATTCACACAAGCGCTCGAGTTTGGAATTTGCACCAGTGATGTTATGGGCGATTGCCAACGCTTTAGTCGACATCGCACCGATTGCTGACGAGTTGATTCTTTTATTAAGCGAAGACGACGTAAAAGAACTGATTGAAGCGCTCTGGGACGCTCATGGAAATGTCTCAAAGGCCAGCCAAAAACTCTTCTTACACCGCAATACCTTACAGTATCGAATTGACCGTTTCGCAGAACAAACAGGGCTAAACGTCAAAGACATGAACGACCTGACGCTCTGCCATCTACTCTTACAAAAACAAAGTTACTAAAAAAACAGCCACTTCTATTCAACATAGAAGTGGCTGTTCTTATTAATTTTATGCTTTAACGGCTTCTTTTTTAGGAACGACTTTTGTTTCTTTAATCGTCACTTTACCTTTTTGAGAACCGATTGTCACTTTTTGACCGAAGCGAATTTCTCCGCTGAGGAGCGCTTCACTAAGTGGGTCTTCGATTTTCTTTTGAATCGCGCGACGAATTGGACGTGCCCCGTATTCTGGGTCGAATCCTTCTTCTGCGATCAGGTCGATAACTCCTGAAGTGAATTTCAATTCGATATTGAGTTCAGCAAGACGAGTCTTAATGTCTTTTGTCATCAATTGAACGATTTGACGTAATTCAGGTTTCGTCAATTTATGGAAGACGATAATTTCATCGATACGGTTTAATAGCTCAGGACGGAACGCATTCTTCAACTCTTCGCGGATGCGTTTTTCCATTGCCGTATGGTCATGTTGGACCGTTTTCGCACCGAATCCAACTGCTTTTTCATCTCGAAGAGCCGTTGCCCCAAGGTTTGATGTCATAATGAGAATCGTATTTCTGAAGTCGACTTTACGTCCTTTCGAATCCGTCAGATGGCCATCGTCTAAGACTTGCAACAGAATGTTAAATACATCTGGATGGGCTTTTTCGATTTCATCTAACAGAATCACAGAGTAAGGTTTGTTACGAATCTTCTCTGTTAATTGTCCGCCTTCATCGAATCCAACGTATCCTGGAGGTGAACCCACTAAACGGCTAACCGCGTGTTTCTCCATATACTCAGACATATCGATACGAACGAGTGCGTCTTGGTCGCCAAACATCGCTTCCGCTAATGTTTTCGCTAATTCTGTCTTACCAACCCCTGTAGGTCCAAGGAATAAGAATGAACCGATTGGACGTTTTGGATCTTTCAATCCGCTACGAGCACGGCGAATCGAACGAGCAACCGCTGAGACTGCTTCTTCTTGTCCAATGACGCGTTGGTGCAATTCTTTTTCAAGATGAACGAGACGTTCGCTCTCTTTTTTCTCCATTTGTTTTAATGGAATTCCAGTCCATTGCGATACGACTTCTGCGATATCTTCATCCGTAATCGCCGCAACAAATTCTCGTTTGGCTTCGACTTCTACTTTTTGGCGTAGTTTTTCAAGTTTATCGCGTTTGGCTTGTTCTTTCTTGCGTAAACGAGCTGCTTCTTCGAATTTTTGCTCACGGATAGCGTCGTCTTTCTTCACTGCTAGTTCTGCCACTTCTGCTTCCAGTTTTTGAAGCGGTGAGTGTTTACCACTGCGGTCCAGACGGGCTTTTGCAGCTGTTTCGTCCATCAAATCGATGGCTTTATCGGGTAATTTACGAGACGTAATATAACGAACCGATAATTGAACGGCCGCTTCAATCGCTGCGTCAGTGATTTCCACACGGTGGTGGTCTTCATAACGTTTGCGAAGGCCTTTTAAGATTTCGACTGTATCGTCTGCGCTAGGTTCATTCACATGAACAGAGGCAAAACGACGTTCTAAGGCTGCGTCTTTTTCGATATATTTTTGATATTCATCAAGAGTAGTCGCCCCGATAACTTGGATTTCACCACGAGCAAGTGCTGGTTTTAAGATATTTGAAGCATCGATAGAGCCTTCTGCCCCACCAGCACCGATAAGGGTATGCAACTCATCGATAAAGAGAATCACATCTTGTTCACGGTATACTTCGTCCAAGATTTTTTTCATGCGTTCTTCGAACTCACCACGGTATTTTGTTCCGGCTACTACTGCACCCATATCTAACATCATCAAACGTTTTTCAGCGATTTCTTCTGGAACTTCTCCGCTCACCATGCGTTGTGCTAAGCCTTCAACGATGGCTGTCTTCCCAACACCTGGTTCCCCAACGAGGACAGGGTTATTTTTCGTACGACGGCTAATGATTTGGATAATGCGGCGTACTTCATCTTCACGACCAACAACTGGGTCGATTTTGCCTTCGCGAGCTAATTCGGTTAAGTCACGCGCTAAGCTGTCTAATGTAGGTGTTCCTTCTTGTGAAGACTCTTGACGCGCTTTTCTCTTAGAAGCCGCGGCGTTCGAAGGTTGAATCCCGATTTTACCGTAGATTTCTTTCATCAACTCTTGAGGGTCGATTTGGTTATCACGAAGAATCTTCGTCGCTAATACTTCTTCGCGTAATAAGGCTAATAATAAGTGCTCTGTTCCGACTTGTGGCACTTCGAGGCGTTTGGCTTCATCAGTTGCCGATAGAATCACTTTCTTCGCTCTTGGTGAATAAGGCATTAAGTACGGATCCATTTGCTTACGGTTTGAACCATATCCTGTGAGTGACTCGATTTCAGAACGAACGATTTCCGCAGTCAACCCTGCCCCGCGAAGCACATTTCCCGCGATGCCTTCTTGTTCAAGGATTAATCCTAATAGTAAGTGCTCTGTTCCCACGGCTTGGTGTTTGAACAGGATGGCTTCTCTTGCGGCTAAGACCATTGCACTCTTTGCTTTTGGTGTAAAAATTTCACTCATGCGTTTATTCCTTTCTGTTTAACGGTATTTCAAATTGTCGATTAATTTCTTCATCATATTACTACGAATCTCTGCAGCATTCTTTACGTTTGAAGGGAATGTATCTTTCTCCATCATGAGTGACATCATTTGCGCCTCACGTTTAGTAATCAGCTCATTTTCATATAAGTTTTGTAATAAATGATTGCCTTCTCGCTCTGAAAGTTCTTCAGGAACAAGATCGCTTAATGCATTTAAGATATCCATCTCGTCCACTAGATTTACTTTCATAATGCGGATATAACCACCGCCACCGCGTTTACTTTCAACGACATAGCCTTGTTGAATGGTAAAGCGGGTATTAATCACGTAATTAATTTGGGAAGGTACACAATTGAATTGGTCTGCAATCTCACTGCGTCTGATTTCAACTGTTTCATTCTTATGCAGTACATTCTTTAAGTAATTTTCAATCAAATCCGACATATTTTGATTTTGATTTTGCATTCATCTTCCTCCTTTTACCTTGACTATATTTGACTTTAATTATACAAAAGAATGCGCCTTTTGCCAATCATCTTGCATTTTTTGATAAAAAAAGAAGCTAGACACAAAGTCTAGCTTCCTCATTTGTTTACGTATCGGGAATACAGGATTCGAACCTACGACCCCTTGGTCCCAAACCAAGTGCTCTACCAAGCTGAGCTAATTCCCGTAAGTAAAAAATGCACCCAACAGGAGTCGAACCTGTAACCGCTTGATTCGTAGTCAAGTACTCTATCCAATTGAGCTATGGGTGCATTGTATATTTAATTAATGCCGAGGACCGGGGTCGAACCGGTACGGTCATCACTGACCGCAGGATTTTAAGTCCTGTGCGTCTGCCAATTCCGCCACCCCGGCATGGGCCATGGTTTAACATTGGCTAAGCGGAAGACGGGGTTCGAACCCGCGACCCCCACCTTGGCAAGGTGGTGTTCTACCACTGAACTACTTCCGCAATTTGATTTTAATGCCGGCTAAAGGACTTGAACCCTCGACCCTCTGATTACAAATCAGATGCTCTACCAACTGAGCTAAGCCGGCTAAGTGCGGGTGAAGGGACTCGAACCCCCACGCCTCGCGGCGCTAGATCCTAAATCTAGTGCGTCTGCCAATTCCGCCACACCCGCAATTTCTACTATGAGAATGAGTGATACAGGGCTCGAACCTGTGACCCTCTGATTAAAAGTCAGATGCTCTACCAACTGAGCTAATCACTCAACAATGGAGGTTAACGGGATCGAACCGCTGACCCTCTGCTTGTAAGGCAGATGCTCTC
>CAUQUY010000057.1:0-8101 GCA_963521405.1 uncultured Streptococcus sp. | reverse complement strand
ACTATCAGGAGGTCAAAAGCAACGTGTAGCGATTGCTGGTGTGACGGCATTAGAACCTTCTGTCATTATTCTTGATGAAGCTACTTCTATGCTTGATCCTAAGGGGCGCATGGAAGTTATCGGGACGATTCAAAAGTTACACAAAGAGAAAAACATTACTGTAATTTCGATTACACATGATTTAGATGAAGCAGCACAAGCAGACCGAATTGTGTTAATGGAACAAGGTCAAATTCAACAAATCGGGACTCCTGAAGAAATCTTCAAATTAGGTACGAAACTTGTTGAAAAGGGACTCGATGTGCCGTTTGCAGAGAAATTAATCGAAGTACTTCGCGAAAAGGGATTGGAAGTTCCTGAAGCGTATCTTGATGAAGAAGGGTTGGTGGAATGGTTATGGACATCCGTTTTAACGAAGTAAATTTCGCATACCAAGCAAACACACCTTTTGAGACACGTGCGCTTTTCGACGTAAACTTCAATATTCCATCAGGAAAGTACACGGCCATCATTGGACATACAGGTTCTGGGAAATCGACTATTTTACAACACTTAAACGCGTTACTGAAACCAACATCGGGTACGGTAACACTTGGGGATCGCGTAGTAGATTCTGAAACGAGCAATAAAGACTTGAAACCACTGCGCCAAAAAGTCGGTATCGTATTCAAGTTTCAGGAATCACAACTCTTTGAAGAAACGGTTGAAAAAGATATTGCTTTTGGGCCAAAAAACTTCGGAGCAAGTGAGGAAGAAGCAAACCAGCTAGCGAAAGAAACGCTAAAGATTGTGGGACTTCCTGAAGAGGTTTTACATAAGTCACCATTTGATTTATCTGGGGGACAAATGCGTCGTGTAGCGATTGCTGGCGTGTTAGCGATGCAACCAGAAGTATTAGTTTTAGACGAACCAACAGCTGGATTAGATCCTAAAGGACGCTTTGAGATGATGGAGATGTTTGCGCAACTCCAACGCGAAAAAGGCATTACAATCGTCCTAGTAACACACCAAATGAATGATGTTAGCGATTATGCGGATTACGTGGTTGTGTGTGAAAAGGGAACTGTGGTAAAAACAGGAACACCTGAAGAAGTGTTTGCGGATGCTGCTTGGTTACAAGAAAAACAACTAGGCTTGCCGTCGACTGTTCAGTTTGTTGAAAAGTTGAGAGCAAAAGGATTCCAAACAGACGCACGTCCAATGAACCTTGACGCTTTAGCAGACTTACTTGTTTCACATTCGAAAAACGGAGGTGACACAAGTGCTCGATAAACTTATTTTAGGTCGCTACTTACAAGGCGATTCATGGATTCATAAACTCGATCCAAGAACAAAATTAATTGGCACATTTGCATTCGTGTTAGTCATCTTCTTAGCGAATAACTGGGTGACATATGGCTTATTAATCGCCTATACACTGATTGCATTACTCTTATCCAAGATTCCATTAGGGTTCTTCTGGAAAGGGATTAAACCGTTAATTTGGGTGATTCTTTTTACGGTAGCACTCCAAATCTTGTTTACAAGTGGTGGAGAAGTCTATTTCCAATGGGGATTCATTCAAGTAACATCTGAAGGGATTATTAATGCGGTTTTCATCTTCTTACGTTTCGTATTAATCATCTCGTTCTCAACACTATTAACATTAACAACCGCACCATTGCAGTTAACAGATGCGATTGAAGCAGTGATGAAACCATTAGCCGTTGTGAAATTCCCAGTGCATGAAGTGGCATTAATGTTATCTATTGCACTACGTTTCGTTCCAACATTAATGGACGAAGCACAAAAAATCATGAATGCGCAACGAGCTCGTGGAGTTGATTTTGGAGAAGGGAATCTCTTCGAACAAATGAAGGCGATTATCCCAATCTTAATTCCGCTGTTTGTTAGTTCCTTAAACCGTGCCGAAGATCTGGCAACTGCCATGGAAGCACGAGGGTATCAAGGAGGAGACGGACGTAGTAAGTACCGTGTTCTGAACTATGAAATGCGTGACGCCATTGCAGGCTTATCCCTAGTGGTTGTAACCATTTTATTATTTGTATTAAAAGCATAAAAAATAAGGAGCTTGACTTGTCAAGCTCTTTTTTGAAAGAAGGGAAAAGGATGCAGCGATATAAACTCGTTATTCAATATGATGGTACGCCGTATGTTGGATTTCAAGTGCAAGAGAATGGGAATAGCATTCAAGCAGAACTGAATAAAGCCTTGAAGAAGATGACAAAGGGCCAATATATTCCTGTTAGTGGTTCTGGCCGAACAGATTCTGGGGTACATGCCAATGGTCAAGTGGTTCATATCGATTACCCAAAACGCATAGAGGCCAACTCACTTGTTCGTGCGATGAATAGTTTATTACCAACGTCGATTCGAATCGTCTCCGCAGAGGCAGTGTCAGATGACTTTCACGCGCGCTATAGTGTGACTGGGAAACGATATATTTATAAAGTAACGACTGCACAGGTGCAGAGTCCGTTTCTTCGTCAGTATGAGCTGCATCACCCATTCAAGACAGATATCGAACGCATCAATAAGGCGTTTGAAGCGGTGATTGGAGAACACGACTTCACGAGTTTTTGCTCGACTAAAAGCGATAAAGACTCTAAGGTACGAGTGGTCACGAAAGCAGAAGTGGCTCGTCACGGCGACGAATTAATCTTCACGTTCGAAGGCAAAGGGTTCCTTTACAATATGGTTCGAATCCTCGTTGGAACGGCGCTTCAAATTGGAGACGGCTTACGTGAAGTGGAAGAGATGAAGCAGATTTTGGAAGCGATGGACCGAAATGCAGCTGGGCCTACAGCACCTGCCCATGGATTGTACTTAGATGAAGTGTTTTATAAGAATTTCAGCTAGAAATATGATAGGATGAAGATAGTTATTTTAAAAGGAGTGTCAATATGGTATTAAAAGATTTCGATAAAAACTTAGAAAAATACGCTAAATTATTAATCTCAACAGGGATTAATGTACAACCTGGTCACACTGTCAATATTGTGATTGACGTAGACCAAGCACCTTTAGCTCGTTTATTAGTAAAAGAAGCTTACGCACACGGAGCAAGCGAAGTAATCGTATCATGGGCTGATGATTTCGTAGGCCGTGAACGCTTATTACATGCTGCAGAAGACCGTATCTCAAACGTTCCAGAATACCGTGTAGCAGAAATGAACTACTTATTAGAAAAGAAAGCAAGCCGCTTAAACGTTCGTTCAGCTGATCCAGATGCATTCGCTGGCGTTTCAGCAGAACGTCTACAACAATCAACAAAAGCGTTAAGCCTTGCATTAAAACCATTACGTACAGCAACACAAGCCAACAAAGTGAGCTGGACAGTAGCATCAGCAGCTGGTAAAGAATGGGCGAAGAAAGTATTCCCTAATGCAGCAACTGATGAAGAAGCAGTAGATTTATTATGGGATCAAATCTTCAAAACTTGCCGTGTTTATGCGGATGATCCAGTGGCAGCATGGAAAGAACACGAAGAAAAATTAGATGCTAAAGCAGCTATTTTAAACAAAGAACAATTCGCAAAATTACACTACACTGCACCAGGAACAGACTTAACTCTTGGAATGCCTAAAAACCATGTTTGGGAAAGTGCTGGAAGTATCAACGCTCAAGGAGAACACTTCATCGCAAATATGCCAACAGAAGAAGTCTTCTCAGCTCCTGACTTCCGCGTAGCTGAAGGATATGTATCAAGTACAAAACCATTAAGCTACAACGGAAACATTATCGAAGGAATCAAAGTAACTTTCAAAGACGGTCAAATCACAGAAGTTTCTGCTGAAAAAGGCGACCAAGTGATGAAAGACTTAGTATTTGAAAACAATGGTGCTCGTGGATTAGGTGAAGTAGCACTAGTAAGTGATCCATCTCCAATCTCACAATCAGGCATTACATTCTTCAACACATTATTTGATGAAAATGCATCAAACCACTTAGCTATTGGTTCAGCTTATGCAACAAGTGTTAAAGGTGGAGAAAACTTCGAAACTGAAGAAGAATTAAGAGAAGCTGGATTAAACCGTGCTGATGTTCACGTGGACTTCATGATCGGTGGACCAGAAATGAACGTGGATGGTATCCGTGAAGACGGTACTGTTGTTCCAATCTTCCGTAACGGAGACTGGGCTATCTAATTTAATAGATTAAAAAGTAAAAGGAACGAACTTTGAGAGAAGTTCGTTCCTTTTTTTGTTGTTATAAGAAAAATTAATACGTCTATAAGAAAAATCAATTGGTAATATTTTCACAAGGAGGGTACAATAAAAACAGAAGAATCCTTATAAAGTTCGTAATAATTCAATGAGTTCTAAGATGTTTTGCGAATATGTTTCGTTTGGACGATAGGCAACGCCGATTGGGAAGAATCCATTTTTATCGATGAGGGGAATCCATACGAGTTCGTCATCTGAATAAAATTCTTTATATTCGAGCGCCATGATGCAAACGGAGTTAAAGGTTGCAAGACTGGCGAGTAGTACTTCCCAGTTGTCGTCTACGTAAACGATATTCGGTTCAAAGCCAAAATGTCTAGAGCGTTGGTGTAATAATTTCCCAAGCATAAAGTGTTTGGATAAGGTGCTAAAACGTTCTTCCTTCAAATCTTCAAAAGTGACAGCGTCTCTCGAAGCTAGGCGATGTCCTGTAGGAACGACAAGACTCGCTTGATAACCAGCGAAATGTTGTTGGAACGGTTCAATCACAATATCGGATTCAATCTTTGGAAATGAGAGAACACCAAGGTCGATTTCTTCATTCACTAGTGCAGTTTGAAGCTCACGCGATCCGCCTTGTACCATCGTTAAGTGAATCGAAGGATGCGACATCATAAAACGCGAGAATTCAGGCATTAATTTGATCGCAAAAAGTGTCGGTAGCCCAATTCGAATTGTTTCTTTTTGAGGCTGATTAAGCTCATGAATTTGAGCCACAGTCCCTTCCATCAAAGAAATGATTTTCTTACCATTATCGTATAAGAGCTGTCCAGCTTCAGTCAGTCGAATACTATTGTTAGTTTGCTGAATAAAAAGCGGAGTATGTAATTCGGATTCTAATTTTTTAATGGTTTGCGAAAGGGTTGGTTGCGTAATGAATAAACTACGAGCGGCATTCGAATATCCGCCATGGTCAACGATACTTATAAAGTAGTGAAGGTGTTTAATATCCATTGGGCATCTCCTATTCTTTTAAGTGAATTGTTACACAATAATTGTAACAAAGAATAAAGACGGAAACAATAAGGTTTTTAAAACATAAAGGAGGAATTAAGATGAAAATTACAATCGCAGGTGCTGGCGCCATGGGAAGTCGATTTGGGTTAATGCTCCATCAAGCAGGGCATGAAGTACTTTTGGTAGATGGTTGGAAAGATCATGTGGAAGCTATCCAAAAAGACGGCCTCAAGGCTAACTATAACGGGGAAGAAGTTGTGGTGAAATTGCCAGCAGTACTTCAAAGTGAAGTGACTGAAGAGATGACGAGTGATCTAATCATTTTATTTACAAAAGCGATGCAATTAGAAGGTATGCTAACAGATTTGAAACCAGTGATTCATGATGAAACAAGAGTCCTTTGCTTACTCAATGGAATTGGACATGAAGAAGTGATTGAACAATTTGTTCCAAAAGAAGATATCTTTATCGGAAATACGATGTGGACGGCTGGAATGGAAGGACCAGGTCGCGTCAAACTCTTCGGTAGTGGAACGGTAGCTTTGAAGAACTTAGTAGATACACCAGAGGCAAAAGCGAATGCTGAAGAAATCGTTGAGGTGTTGAACAGCGGCGGTTTAAATGCGTCTTACTCTGAGAATATTCTATTCGCCATTTATAAGAAAGCATGTGTAAATGGAACGATGAATGGACTTTGCACCATCTTGATGAGTAATATGTATGAGTTTGGTTCTACAACGACTGCACACTTGATTGTTGAAAATATTGTGAAAGAATTTTCAGAAGTTGCAAAAAATGAAAACATTCTGTTAAATGTTTCAGAAATTGTAGATTTCATCGAAACGAATTGTTATAATCGTGAAACAATCGGGCTTCATCACCCATCGATGTATCAAGACTTAAATGAAAATAATCGTTTAACAGAAATCGACTACATCAACGGAGCGGTAGTGCGTAAAGGACAAAAATATGGCGTTCCAACACCATATTGTGAGTTTTTAACAGCATTGGTTCATTGTAAAGAACAAATTCTTGGAGCTAAATAGCTCAGATTAGAGGGGGACAAAACTATGGAAGCACAAGCAAAACAAAAAATGACGGCTTCAGTTTTTATCAATAAAATCTTAGCAGGGACAGCCTTAGGGGTTATTGTCGGACTGATTCCAAATGCCGTTCTTTCAGCAATTTTAAAACATTTTAGTCAATATCCAATCGCAGTAACCATTACGCAAATCGCGGTTATTTTCCAATTAGCAACTCCACTTATTATCGGGGGCTTAATTGCATTACAATTCGGATTTAAACCAATGCCGATGATGGTTGTTGCAGGGGCCTGCTTCGTAGCCAGCGGGGTAGTGACGTATAATGCAGAACTTCAAAAATTTGTCGGGGCTGGAACAGGGGACTTAATTAATACAATGGTCACTGCAGGTATCGCTGTTGGAATGTTAATGCTAATCAAAGATAAATTCGGTTCAACTGCCGTTGTAGCAATGCCAATCGTTGTCGGTGTGGGTTCTGCCTTTATCGGATTACTATTATTACCACACGTTAAAATGATTACAACTGCTATTGGTACAGTGATTAACAAGTTCACAACCTTACAACCAATCTTAATGTCAATCTTAATCTGCTGCTCATTTGCAATATTAATTATCTCTCCAATTTCTACAGTAGCGATTGGTTTAGCGATTCAATTAAACGGCGTGTCTGCCGGGGCGGCTGCTATGGGGGTTGCCGCAACAGCTGTAGCATTAGTAGTTCATTCATGGAAAGTCAATAAATCAGGGGTAACGTTAGCCATCGCTCTTGGGGCAATGAAATTAATGATGCCTAACTTATTCAAGTATCCAGTAATTTTGATTCCATGTTTATCAACAGCGATTCTTTCAGCGATTCCAGTAGCGCTCTTCTCAGTAAGTGGTACTCCACAATCTGCTGGGTTTGGTATCGTAGGGTTGGTAGGACCATTAGCTTCTATCGATGCTGGATTGAAGGTGGGCTTAGCAGCTATTGTATGGTTCGTTGTTCCAATTGCAGCAGCGATTGCAAGCAAAATTTTATTTGAAAAAGTTCTTAAATTATACGATTCTTCTGTCGTATTCAAATTCCAAGAATAAGCACAAATTCCTATCGACTCCTTCATGCAAATTGCATGGAGGAGTTTATTTTTATTTTTGCAGGAAGATGGTACAATAAACGTAATAGAAGGGAGTGGTCGGATGAGAATTCAACAATTAATATATTTCGAGAAAATCGTTGAAAAAGGCTCTATGAATGAAGCCGCAAAAGACTTATATGTCAGCCAACCAAGTTTATCAAAGGCCATTCGTGAGTTGGAATTAGAAATGGATATCACCCTCTTTCAACGGGGGAATACTGGAATTACATTGACGGGAGAAGGGCGTGAGTTTTTAGTCTATGCTCGCCAAGTGTTAGACCAAGTCAATTTGATGGAAGAGAAATATAAACGACAAACAAAACGGAAACGGACATTCTCCGTATCCGCTCAACACTATGCGTTTGTGGTGCATGCCTTTGTTGATTTTATTCAAAAGGAAGCAGGAGACGAATATCAATTCACGCTTCGTGAAACAGAAACACAAAACATTCTAGAAGACTTAACGAACTATAAGAGCGAGATTGGGGTCTTGTATTTGAATGATTTCAACCGCAAAGTCATGGGAAAATTATTCAAAGAAAAGAACTTAGTATTCACGCCACTCTTCACGGCACAACCACACGTATTCTTAAGCACGCAAAATCCACTTGCAGAAAAAGAGAGCATTACTCTAGAAGAACTAGAAGACTACCCTTACTTGTCCTATGAACAAGGGGAAGAAAACTCGTTCTACTTCTCAGAGGAAATCCTCAGCACGATGGAGCATAAGAAGAGCATTAAGGTAAGTGACCGTGCG
>CAUQUY010000056.1:0-8471 GCA_963521405.1 uncultured Streptococcus sp. | reverse complement strand
ACCGAAGATAGCCGTTATAGTGGAATGAGTGATGGGGAATAGCATCGAATGTGAATTAGAGGGAGTTGCGAATTCTTTCGCTACTCCCTCTTTGAAGCTTCGAAGACCGAGAGACCTTAGGCTCGAGGCGGTGCCCCATCACAAAATCCACTATGTCCAAACGGCTATCAATCAGGTTATCATTTTTCAAACCACCTCATTAAATAGTTACTCTATATAAAACAAGCGCTGTTTCTTATCCCTTCAACCTACGGTTGAAAACCATCAATTTTTACACAAAAAAGGAGGGAAAGCAAATCTGCTTCCCCTCCCTAATTCCTAGGAATTATTTGTTTTTCAAGTTGTAGAACGCTGATAGACCTTGGTAAACAGCTAAGTCACCTAATTGATCTTCAATACGTAATAATTGGTTGTATTTAGCAATACGGTCTGTACGGCTTAATGAACCAGTCTTGATTTGTCCAGCGTTTGTTGCAACTGCGATGTCAGCAATTGTAGCATCTTCAGTTTCACCAGAACGGTGTGAAACAACTGCAGTGTAACCAGCTTTTTGAGCCATTTCGATTGCGTTGAATGTTTCAGTTAAAGTACCGATTTGGTTAACTTTGATTAAGATTGAGTTTGCAATACCTTGTTCGATACCACGAGATAAGATTTCAGTGTTAGTTACGAATAAGTCGTCACCAACTAATTGAACTTTACCGCCTAAGCGTTCAGTTAATAATTTCCATCCATCCCAGTCGTTTTCGTCACAGCCGTCTTCGATTGTGATGATTGGGTATTTTTCAACTAATTCTGCTAAGTATTCAACTTGTTCAGCTGGAGTACGTTTAGCACCTTTTTCACCTTCGAAGATTGTGTAGTCATATACGCCATCTTTGAAGAATTCAGATGAAGCACAGTCAAATCCTAAGTAAACATCTTTACCTGGTTCTAGACCTACTTTTCTGATTGCTGCTAAGATTGTTTCTACAGCATCTTCAGTTCCTTCGAATGTTGGAGCGAAACCACCTTCGTCACCTACTGCAGTTACTAAACCGCGGTCGTGTAAGATACCTTTCAATGCGTGGAATACTTCAGCACCCCAACGTAAAGCTTCTTTGAATGAAGGAGCACCAACAGGTAAGATCATGAACTCTTGGAATGCGATTGGAGCATCTGAGTGAGATCCACCGTTAACGATGTTCATCATTGGTGTTGGTAATACTTTAGTGTTGAATCCGCCTAAGTATTGGTATAAAGGTTGATCTAAGTAGTCAGCAGCTGCGCGTGCTACAGCGATAGATACGCCTAAGATTGCGTTAGCTCCTAATTTACCTTTGTTTGGAGTACCATCTAATTCGATCATTAATTTGTCGATCGCCATTTGTTCACGAACATCGTAACCTAAGATAGCTTCAGCGATAATGTTGTTTACATTGTCAACTGCTTTTTGAACTCCTTTTCCTGAGTAACGAGATTTGTCGCCGTCACGTAATTCAACTGCTTCGTATTCACCAGTTGAAGCTCCTGAAGGAACCATACCGCGTCCGAACGCTCCGCTTTCTGTGTAAACTTCAACTTCGATAGTTGGGTTCCCACGTGAGTCTAGTACTTCTCTTGCTAATACATCTGTAATAAATGGCATGATTTATTAACTCCTTTAATATTTATTTTGTACGTTATTATTTTAATCGAAAATCATCAGAGTTTCAACCTTTGGAAAGGGATTCTTTATTTTTCGATTAATGATTCACCAGTCATTTCTTCTGGTTTTTCCACATTTAGTAAATCAAGCATAGTTGGAGCAACGTCTGCTAAACGTCCACCCTCGCGTAATGTTACACCTTTCTTCGTAACAATCACTGGTACTGGCACTGTTGTATGTGCAGTATGTGGTGTTCCTTCTGGTGTAATCATTGTTTCTGAGTTACCGTGGTCAGCAAAGATAATTGCGCTACCGCCTTTTGCAAGGATGGCGTCAACAACTTTACCTAAGTTTTCATCCACTGCTTCAATCGCTTTGATTGTTGGTTCTAACATTCCTGAGTGTCCAACCATGTCTGGGTTCGCGAAGTTTAAGATGATGGCATCATTTTCATCATTGATGATTGAGTTGTATAATGCATCTCCTACTTCGTAAGCACTCATTTCTGGTTTCAAGTCGTAAGTTGCAACCTTTGGAGAAGGAATTAAAATACGGTTTTCACCAGGGAATTCTTCGTTACGTCCACCATTCATGAAGAATGTTACGTGTGGATATTTTTCAGTTTCGGCAATACGTAATTGTGCAAGGCCTGCTTTAGATAACACTTCACCAAGAACGTTTGTCATTGGAATTGGGGGGAATGCAACTTCTGCATCCACGCTTGGGTTATATAAAGTCATTGTCACAAATTTAACGTTTGTAGCACGTGCACCACGGTCAAAGTTAGTCCACTCTTTATCAGTGAACGCATTTGATAATTGGATTGCACGGTCAGGACGGAAGTTGAAGAAGATGATTGCATCGTTGTCTTCTACTTTTGCCACTGGTTTGCCATCTTTAACGATTACTGACGGAATAACGAATTCGTCTGTAACATCTTTAGCATAGCTATCTTCGATCACAGCTTGTGCGCTTTCGAATTGTGGTCCTTCGCTATGAGCGATTGCATCATAAGCTAATTTCACACGTTCCCAACGTTTGTCACGGTCCATTGCATAGTAACGACCTGAAACTGTTGCGATTTCTCCAACGCCTACTTCAGCTAATTTGTCTTCTAAAGTTTTGATGTAAGAAGGACCAGCTTTAGGGTCTACGTCACGTCCATCCATGAATGCATGAATGTACACTTTGTCGATTCCTTTTGCTTTAGCTGTTTCCACTAATGCTAATAAATGGTTGATATGGCTGTGTACCCCACCATCAGATAATAATCCGAATAAGTGTAATGCTGAGCCATTTTCTTTTACGTGGTTAAATGCACCGTTTAATGCTGGGTTTGATTCGAATTCGCCTTCTTCGATTGCTTTGTCAATACGAGTTAAGCTTTGGTAAACGATACGTCCAGCACCGATGTTTGTATGACCTACTTCTGAGTTCCCCATTTGGCCATCTGGTAGACCTACATCTAATCCAGAAGCTTTTAATGTTGTATGAGGGAATTCGTTATAATAACGATCAAAATTTGGTTTTTTTGCTTGTGCAACAGCATTACCTTCAACTTCTGGTCTCCATCCGAAACCATCTAAGATAATGATTGCAACTGGTGATTTTGCCATTATTTTACTGCCTCCAATAAAGCTAAGAATGAATCTGGTTGTAAGCTTGCTCCACCTACAAGAGCTCCGTCCACATCTGGACAAGCCATGTATTCAGCAATGTTTTCTGGTTTTACAGATCCACCGTATTGAACGCGAACTTTGTCAGCAACTTCTTGACCGAAGTCAGCTGCTACAACGTCACGAACAACTTTACACATTTTTTGAGCGTCATCTTGTGATGCTGATTTACCAGTTCCGATAGCCCAGATTGGTTCATAAGCAATCACTAATGATGATACTTGCTCGTTTGATAAACCTTTCAATGCTGCAGAAACTTGTCCGCCTACGAATTCAGAAGCTTTTCCTGCTTCGTAAGTTTCTAAAGTTTCACCACAACAAATGATTGGTGTTAAGCCGTTTCTGAAAATAGCATGTGCTTTTTTGTTGATATCTTCGTCAGTTTCGTGGAAATACTCACGACGTTCTGAGTGGCCGATAACTACGTAGTGCACGCCCATTTCAGCTAATACTTTAGGTGAAGTTTCACCAGTGAAAGCACCAGCATCTTCGAAATAGCAGTTTTCAGCAGCTACTTTTAATTCTGATCCTTTCGCATATTCTAATAAAGTTACTAAGTCAACTGCAGGAGCAGCAATAGCACTTTCTACGCGTTCGCCTGAAGGTAATTTACCAACAACAGCTTCCACAAAAGCTTGAGTTTCTTTTGGGTTTTTGTTCATTTTCCAGTTTCCGGCAATAATTGGTTTACGCATATACACAACATCTCCTTTTAAATGTTTAAAATTATTTATCACTGATAGCAGCAACACCTGGTAGTTCTTTACCTTCTAGATATTCTAGAGAAGCTCCACCACCTGTTGAAATGTGAGTGAATTTGTCAGCGTAGCCTAGTGAGATTGCAGCAGCAGCTGAGTCCCCACCACCGATGATTGTAGTTGCGTCTTTTAGGTTAGCGATAGCTTCACATACACCGATAGTTCCTTTAGCAAAGTTTGGTAATTCGAATACACCCATTGGTCCATTCCATACAACAGTTTTTGCATCTTTTAAGTAGCTTGCAAATAATTCAACTGTCTTAGGTCCGATATCTAAACCTTCTTGGTCAGCTGGGATAGCATCTGAAGCAACAATTGTAGCTACTGCATCGTTAGAGAATTCTTTAGCAACAACGTTATCGATTGGTAATACTAATTTGTCGCCAGCTTTTTCCATAATTTCTTTCGCTAATTCAACGCGGTCTAATTCTAATAATGAAAGACCAACTTCACGTCCCATTGCTTTGAAGAATGTGTAAGCCATTCCTCCACCGATAAGAACTTTATCAGCTTTGTCTAATAAGCTGTTGATAACACCGATCTTGTCTGAAACTTTCGCTCCACCTAAGATTGCCACGAATGGACGTTCTGGGTTATCAACTGCACCGCCGATGAACTTGATTTCTTTTTCCATCAAGAATCCAGCAGCTGATTCTAATTGGCTAGCAATACCAACGTTTGAAGCATGCGCACGGTGAGCTGTACCGAATGCATCGTTAACGAATAAGTCACCTAAAGAAGCCCAATATTTACCTAATTCAGGGTCGTTTTTAGATTCTTTCTTGCCATCTAAATCTTCGAAACGAGTATTTTCGAATAATAAAACATCGCCTTCGTTAAGCGCATTAATAGCAGCTTCTAACTTTTCTCCACGAGTTTCTGGAACGAAAGTCACTGGTTTTCCTAATAACTCAGATAAGCGTTCTGCAACTGGACGTAAGCTCAATTTAGCTTTGTCTTCTTCAGATTTCACTTTACCTAAGTGAGAGAATAAAATCACTTTAGCGTTGTGATCGATTAAGTATTTGATAGTTGGCAATGCTTGAACGATACGGTTATCGTCTGTAATCACGCCATCTTTCAAAGGAACGTTAAAGTCCACACGAACTAAAACTTTCTTTCCTTCAACTTGTAAGTCTGTAACGATTTTTTTAGCCATAAAATAGCCTCCTACATTTTTATTTGGAGCGAGTGCATTACTCACATTATGAAAACAGGGCGAGGAAGCGAATGCTTCCATCGCCCTGAGAAAATAGATACGATTAGCTAAATCTATAGTTTAAATTATAGTTTTGCGAAGTATTGTAAAGTACGAACTAATTGTGCAGTGTATGACATTTCGTTATCGTACCAAGCAACAGTTTTAACTAATTGTTTGTCGCCTACAGTCATTACTTTAGTTTGAGTTGCATCGAATAATGAACCATAAGTGATACCTACGATATCAGAAGATACGATTGGATCTTCAGTGTATCCGTAAGATTCGTTAGCTAATTCTTTCATAGCTGCGTTAATTTCTTCAGCAGTAACTGGTTTTTCTAAAACTGTTACTAATTCAGTTAATGAACCTGTTGGAACAGGAACACGTTGAGCTGCTCCGTCTAATTTTCCGTTTAATTCTGGGATTACTAATCCGATAGCTTTAGCAGCACCAGTTGTGTTAGGAACGATGTTAACTGCTGCAGCACGAGCACGACGTAAGTCTCCTTTAGCGTGAGGTGCGTCTAATGTGTTTTGGTCACCAGTGTAACCGTGGATTGTTGTCATTAATCCTTCAACAATACCGAATTTATCGTTTAATGCTTTAGCCATTGGAGCTAAGCAGTTTGTAGTACATGAAGCACCAGAGATAACAGTTTCTTTACCTGTTAAAATGTTGTGGTTTGTGTTGAATACAACTGTAGGCACGTCATTTCCGCCAGGTGCAGAAATAACAACGCGTTTAGCGCCAGCTTTTAAGTGTAATTCAGCTTTTTCTTTAGAAGTGAAGAAACCAGTACATTCTAATACGATATCAACGCCTAGTTCACCCCATGGTAATTCTTCAGGATTACGGTTAGCAAGTACTTTAACTTCTTTACCGTTAACACGGAAAGCTCCATCTAACACTTCAACTTCACCGTTGAAACGTCCTTGAGTTGAATCATATTTTAACAAGTGAGCTAATTGCTTAGCGTCTGTTAAGTCATTGATTGCAACAACTTCTAATCCTTCCACATCTTGAATACGACGGAATGCTAAACGACCGATACGTCCGAAACCGTTAATACCAACTTTAACTGTCATATAGTTTTTCCTCCTAGGAATTTTTTATTTTTATTTTTTGCGGGTTGCCCCGTTCAAAACCAACTCTGATGTCTCCTTGTCAATCACAAACCAAGTGCGATCCACTGGAGCTAATTTGGCATATGCTTTTAAAGCAGGTGCCTTCTCTGCGCCTTCCACAACGGCAATCGAATGTGGAATCGTAGATAAATCACTAAGATGCAGCCCTACTCGTGGGATTTTTAACACCACATTTCCTTCTGCATCGAAGAAACAACCGAACGCTTCGCCAATTGCTTTCTTCTCTTTTAACGTAGCCATTTGTTCTTGCGTGAGGCCACGTCTCTCTCCCATTATAATAGCACTTCCAACGCTATATAACAAACACTCCGCCTTTTTCATGAGACCTATCGTCTTTGCGACTGAAGGTTCTTGCATTAACGGTGCATATGTCGCCTGTTGGACATGTTCTGGAACGAATAACGCTTCATGACGAGCGCCAATTCCAGTCGCCATTTTCTCACTGACATTATTGGCTTGAATCACCATCGATCCAAACATTCCTCCTCTTGCAGGAACAATCGTTAAGTCTCGGTTCACTGAAATGTCTTTTGTGAATCCTTCGCTGACACGGACCATCGTTTGGCCCCCAGTGATGGCGATAATGGAAGTTCCAAGCGGTAAAAGGACATCCATAATCTCTTGTACCAACTCAGATGTTTTCGCCGAATCATCCACAACTTTTACATATTGAACGCCTAAGGTTTTAGCCACCTTATGTTCCACCAGACTCATCTGGATAAAGTTGTTTTTCAAATCATCCGACCGTTCTAATATAAATTCGCCAACTTCCGTGAGTCGCATTCCTGACCCTTGTACTTCAATCAGGTCTAAAGCTTTCATATCCTCACATTCATTACGTAGTGTGCGTTCGGACATCTGAACCACTTTTGCAAGAGCTCTTCGTCCAATCGGTTGATACGTTGCGATGGCTTGTAAAATACGGAATCGCGTTTGAAGAGCGACTCTGCTTTCTGGAACTAATAAATGAGATAGATTAAGATAATTCATCGAAACCTTCCTCCAATCGTTTCCAGATAGGGTCGTATATCGTCCCGCTTATTTCCAGTATCTTTGAATCCATATTTCTGAACACATTTATATTTTAACACAAAATAGCAGAAATGCAACCGTGCTCAGGTTACAATTTGGTTAAGATTTACGAATATTCGGGACTCAATCCGTCCCTGTTAGCTTACTAGCCTTTTCACGGCAAGTTTCTCCATCATCCATCACAAAAGAAATTTCTACATGAGCTCCAACTTTTTGAGCTATCTTTTCCAAATATAGAATTGAAGGATTATGGTTACCTGTAACCAACCTTGAAAGATGTCCCGGCTTTATCCCAACCTTTTCTGCAAACTCGGTACGTGAGAGTCCGGAAATCAGTCTCAACTCTGTAAACCTTAATCCTACCTCCCTTAACACGAGCTCTGTATCGATGTCCTTTTCTAAGTTTTCGTATTGGGATTCCAAGTCTGTAATAAATTTCTTCAGATTCTGATCCATTTTTTATTGCCTCCTCTTTAGTGCTCACAATTGGAATTGACAATTGAGTCTTTGATTTGTTCCCCCACATTTCAAGAATTGCTGGAGAAAACCCCTCTTTATCTAGCAGCTTTAATACAGCAAGGATTTTTACCTTCTCCCTATATGGCTTCATCTTTACCAATTCAAAATACTCTGAACTAATTTCAAATTCTCCCATAATTTTCCCTCCCACTTAAACATTACCATATTTGGTAATTACCATATATGGTAATGTTGCTCTCTTCTTATACTTTTTTGCTCTCTTTTAAAAATAAACGAGTTAAACGATTTCTCCTTTATACTCTGACCTTTTCCAAAACTTGCACAGTTTTCTAAAATTAGATACACTTAGGAAAGAATGTCGCCTTAGTGTAGTGGATATCACATGAGATTCCGGTTCTCATAACAGGGGTTCGACTCCCCTAGGCGGCTTATACCTACTCCACGCTACAAACATTGTTTTGTAGCGTTTTTTATGCACAAAAAAGCCCCGAGATTTCGGTTCTATAATTTTTAGGGTTGATGGAAATTTTCCATCAACCCTATTTTAGTGTA
>CAUQUY010000055.1:0-8650 GCA_963521405.1 uncultured Streptococcus sp. | reverse complement strand
ACCAGATGCTACAGAGTCGATTTGACCATATAATGTGTCTTTCATGCTTACACCTTCAACAGGTTTAGTAGCTACGAAGTTACCATTGATTACGCCATCAACTTCATCAACAACTTTGTACAATGATTTCAATTCATCAGGTAATTTAGCTGTTACACCTTGAATTGGTTGAGCTGCATTGTATTTAGCGAAGATTTCTGCTGCTTTGTCAGAGTATAAGAATGATAAGAATTCTTTTGCTGCTTCTTGGTTCTTAGATTCTTTTGGAACCCAGATGTGTTCGAAGAATGAGTAAACATAACGTTTGCCACCTTTTTCGATTGCTGGAGCAGAAGTCATTGCCCATTTGAATCCTTCTGCACGAGGAGCTTTAGCCATTTCCCCAACTACCCAAGTACCGTTTGGCATGAATAAAGCTTTGTTGTCTAAGATTAATTGTTGGTTCTTAGTGAAGCTTTGTGGGTTTGCGTTTGCTACTGTTGAAGGTTCAACGTTTTGTAAGAATGTTCCTAACGCTTCGAAAGCTTTAGTTGCGCCGTCAGAAGTGAATGCGCCTGTGTCATATTTCATTGCTTTGTTGAATAAATCAACGCCACCAGCGTTTGCTAATAATGCTGGGAAGAAGCTATCTAAGTATCCAGATACTGGATAAGTGAATAATGAAATGCCATCTTTCTTAGCTTTTTCAGCTAATTCTTTCATACCAGGCATATCTTTTGGAACTTCCCAACCTTTAGATTTGAATAATGCTTCGTTGTAGAATAATCCTGTTGGAGCGTAGAACATTGGAGCTAAGTAGTGTTTTCCGTCTCCGTAAGGGTCAGTTACTGTTGATCCTAATACGTTGTTTAATAATTTTTCAGAAACTTTTTTGTCTTCTCCGTATACTTTCATATCGAATAAGTCAGAGATATCAGCTAAAGCTTTTTCTTTGATTAATGTTTCTGGTAAAGCTTTTTTACGTCCTAAAGCTAACATTACGATATCTGGGTAATCGCCAGCTTTCATTTGAGGCGTAAGTTTTTCTTCGATTTCCTTATCTTGAGTCAATTCCACTTTAACGTTTGGATTTGCCTCTTCGTAAGCTTTGATGATTGCTGGCCACATTTCTGCGCCGTAACCACTTTCTAGAGCTGCTAATTTAAGAGTAACTTTTTCTTTAGAAGCTCCTTGTGATGTTGAATCTGTTTTACTAGTGCTGTTGCTATTATTTCCGCAAGCTGCTAAAGATACAGCTGCTAATAATGCTGCGCTTGATAGTAATACTTTCTTTTTCATGTTGTCTCCCCCTAGTTTTCTATTACTTTTTAAGACACTTTTAGTTTACAACTAAAAAACCGCTTTCACAATAACTATTTTGCTTTTGACTAGTACTATTTTGCTCTCTTTGGAAACGTTAACAAGTTTCATTTTTCGATAAAGCGCTAAAAAACCTATCTACAAAAGGATTTCTCTCGTAGATAGGTTTCATACTGTCTATTTTATTTAATTGGTAAAAACTTCTTCAAAATCACCATTGTTTGATCCATGATAATTCCGCTAATTAATAGTGACACTACCGGTCCAATCGTTGGCCATTGCCCTAAAATTGCCGCTGTGATAACGCAACTCGCATCAATAAAGAATTTATTTCGAGGGATTGACGTTTTGAATTTCTCATGCAAAGCAAGTGTCGCCGCAATATACGGTCCTACCCCAAGTTCTGCTAAGGCATAGACTGCACACCCCATGGCAATTAAAGCAATCCCTACAACCATAGCCACGACTTTTACGGCGATATCCATTTCGGCAATCGCACTAAAGTCGAACAGGTTAATAAAGAAACTTTGCAAGAACATCCCTACAACTGTTCCAAATCCAATATAGCGCCAGTTGATACTCAGCGTAATCGCCAGAAACACCAGCGAAACGATGATATTACTTGTTCCCATATCCAATCCAAATGTGCGATTTAATCCTTCCCACACAAGAACGACAACGTCCGCTCCTAGTGTACTAGAGCCCGCCATCTTCGCGCCGAGTCCGATTAAGAAGCAGGCGATGACGAGTAACACTAGTCTTAGTCCTAAATAATCTGTTTTCAATCTCATTCTCCTTATTTAGCCCAGTTCTCAGGACTCCACATGCGTCCATCCAACTCACCATGTGCTTGTTCAATTCGTTTTGCTTGTTCTAATAGAAGAGTTTTTGCAGCCACAAGCAATGCACGTTCTTTATAGTCTTTTGCTTCGCCAATCCACGCATCGAGCAACTGAATTTTCTCAATAATCTCCATACTGACTCTCCTCCCAATGACTTAGATGCATCTCAAGCTCCAGTCTTTCGTCCTGGTTTTCCTTGATCCATTCTGTGATCTCTGCCCAGTGTGCACCAGGCAATGCTTGTGCACGTTGGATAAACCACTCTTCGGTATCTTTTAGTGTTCCGTGATGTTCTTTTGTCACGTATTGTAAGTACTCCACAAGTAAGGCTTGCTTCGCCTCTTCCGTCTTATAATCAAACTGATGTACCTCAAAAATTGGTAAATAGGTCCATCCCATCGCATTGGCTAACGCTTGGAACGGGCGCATCAGTTCCGAAATCGTAAATTGTTCTTTCCCACCAGCACGAAAGGCTTCTTCTTTCACGCCGAGTGTCACAACGATTCCAAGTTCCTTAATCTGTTTGGCAAAAGGCGCACTCTTACTCATCACTGTATCGATCCATTCCTTCATGACAGAAGGCGCTTGGTACCAATACATCGGGAATTGAAGAATCAGACGTTCGGCACTAGAATCTGCCAAGGCTTTTTCTTCATCCGTTTTTGTAAAATGCGGTTTCGCTTCACTCCACACTTCATCTAAATGACGAACCGTTACAGATTCTTCCCCTTTTAAAGTTGCAAGGAAAAACTGTTGGCTCGATGACGTTTGAATCGTTGGATGGCTAATCACCACCATTGTTTTCATATTACGCGTTTCCTTTCTGTGAAAGTACTTCTAGAAGAGCATTCGTGTTATCCACAAAATACTGAATCGCAAATGGTAATGCCTCATCATCCACTAAGAATGCTGGGTGATGCCATTCGCGTGGGCAACCTGTTCCAATAAAGACGAAACATCCTGGAACGTGTTCCATATAATTGGCGAAATCTTCTGCTCCTAAAGTTACTTCAGGTGTCACCACTGTCGCAAATTTCTCTGTCACACTTTTAACAACTTTTGTGACTGAAGCATCATTATGCACGACTGGTGGCGTTAAAATCCATTCGATACTTCCTTTTTGTCCGTAAACATCTGCGGTTTGGACAATCATCTTCTCGAATTGCTCGGTCATTTTACGTTCCACGTCTTTATTAAACGTACGAATCGTTCCTTCAAAAAATACTTTCTCTGGAATTACATTCCATGTATTCCCTGCTTCGATATGCGATACGCTTAATACCACTGGTTCGAGCGGAGAAGTATGACGAGCAACGATGGCTTGAGCATTCGCAATCACTTGGCACGCCGTCACGATTGGGTCGTTCCCATTGTGCGGTGCTGCCGCATGTGTTCCTACCCCTGTAATTTCGGCTTTAAATTGACCGACTGCTGCCATGAGCGGTCCTTCCTTCACACCGATGGTTCCCACTGGAAGTTCTGGTTTATTATGGAAACCAATAATCGCGTCCACTCCGTCAAGCACGCCTTCTGCAATCAATGCGCGTGCTCCTTGGTTACTTTCTTCGGCCGGTTGGAAAATAAAACGAACTTTTCCTTGTAATTTGTCTTCTTGTGCCTTCAACACTTGAACGGCTCCAAGTAGGCTTGCTGTATGGAAATCATGTCCACACGCATGCATCGCTCCTTCATTTTTTGAAGCGTAGTCTAATCCTGTTTGTTCCACAATCGGCAAGGCATCGATGTCGGCACGTAAAGCTAATGTTGGCCCATTGTCGTTTCCGATTTCTGCGACGACTCCTGTCTTAGACTGTAAATCCCAGCATGTAAGTCCCATCGCTTCTATGGCTTCGCGGATATAGCGAGTCGTTTCGATTTCCGTTCCGGATACTTCTGGATACATATGTAAATGACGGCGATGTGCCGTAGCGCGTTCAATAACTTCTTTTGTAATCATAACTCTCTCCCCAATCTGTTTCCTACACATTGTAACAAACTAGGCGGCTTTATGCACCATGAACTCCCTTGAAAAACAATAAAAATTCTGTTTACCGCACGCATCAAAAAAGACCCAGTTTCAAAAGAAACAGAGTCTATGGGATTAGCCTTTTTGAAGAGCCACCATTTCGGCATATTGCCCTTGCAGTTGAAGTAATTCATCATGCGTTCCGCGTTCTACAATTTCTCCTTTATCCAACACAAAGATTTGGTCAGCATGAGCAATCGTTGACAGACGGTGCGCAATCATAAAGGTTGTACGCCCTTCTTTTACGACATTAATCGCGTTTTGAATAATCTCTTCCGTCTCAGTATCAATATGCGAAGTCGCTTCATCTAAAATCAAGATTTTCGGGTCAAAGACAATCGCACGAGCAAATGAAATGAGTTGGCGTTCCCCTGAAGAGAAATCCATTCCTTTTTCTTTTACCTCGTAGTCCAAGCCCTTGTCACTCTTCGTGAGTAAATGACCTCCACCCACTTTAACAAGCGCATCTTTAATCGTCTCAGGTTGAATCGATTCATTATTGAGCCCGACATTTGAAGCAATCGTTCCCGTAAATAAATACGGATCTTGCAGCACAATCCCCATCTCGCTTCGAACACTACGTCTATTAAACTCACGCGTGTTTTTGCCATCAATCAAGATAGCTCCACTCGTTGGGTCATAGAATCGAAAGAGCAAGTTCATAATGGATGATTTCCCTGAACCGGTATGACCGACAAACGCCACTGTCTGCCCAGGCTCTACCGTGAAATTCAAGTGCTTCAACACCGGTACTCCTGGCGTATACTCGAAGCTCACATCCTTGAATTCAATTCGTCCTTCATCAAATGTGAAGAGCTCTTCTCCTGATTCTTCACTTGGCGTATCCATTAATTCAAATACTCGGTCACCAGCAGCCATGGATTGTTGGAAACCAGAAACGACATTCATAAAGGTTTGAATCGGCTCATAAATACGGTTGACATAATCAATGAAGGCATATAGGAGTCCTGCTGAAATTCCTAGTGTTCCTCCGATAAATTGCATTCCAAAATAATAGACAATTCCAAAAAGCGTAAAGTTTCGAAGTAAGCCCACTAGACTCCATGAGAAGTACGAATCAAGAATTAATTCCTTACGACCAACCTCTACCCAAGACGTAGCCGTCGCCTCATATTCTGCAACAATCTTGTCTTCTTGTTGGAAGGCTTGAACGATACCAGCACCTTGAATACTTTCATTTAACTGTCCACTCAATTGACTGTACAGTTCACGATTCTCAGAATAGTATTTTTTCTGCATCACGGCAACGGTTCTCTGCCATAGCATCATCACCGGAACTAGGAATAATAATACGAGTCCCAGCGTTGCATTTAATAAGAAAATCGTTACGTACACACCAACAAGCATCACGACGGTACTAAGCAGTGTGGAAATCCCATTCACGTAGAAGTTTGCACGTACGGATTCCGTATCACTCGTAATTCTAGATACGACTTTCCCAGCAGGTAAATGATCAAAATACGATACTGGCAAGGTTTGTACATGCTCGAACACTTCGTCACGAATGCGTTTAGCCACGCGATTCGAGAGAGTCTTCATATATAAACGGTTTAAATAGCCCCCAGCTGCTCCGACTAAGTTCACTGCCACGTAAATGCCCACCCATAGGAGCAAGCTTCCTACATTGAAGACACCAGATTGTCCCATCGGCGTAATCACATTATCGATAGTGTATTTAGCAACGAGCGGCCCTGTTAAAGTTGCACCCGTTGAGAGTAAGAGGCAGACGAGTCCAATCAGAACTCCTTTTTTCTCATAGCGGAGGTAGCTTAATAATCGCTTCATCGTTTTCATTCGACTTCCTCCTCTATCTCTTGAATGAGGTACTGTTCATAGTACCAACCACGTTGTGCGAGTAACTCCTCGTGGGTGCCGCGCTCACTAATACGCCCTTCATTCATCACGATAATCTCATCGGCATGACGAATCGCAGAGAGTCTATGGGCAGAAATAATATTCATACAACCGCCACGCTCTTCTTGCAAGTGCGCAATAATTTCGCGTTCTGTTTTTGCATCCACTGCAGATAACGCATCATCTAAAATCAAACATTCACGGTTACGTAAGAAGGCACGCGCAATCGATAGCCGTTGTTTTTGCCCACCACTAAGCGATACTCCTTTTTCCCCGACCATCGTATCGAGCTGCTGCGGCATGCGTTTCACGTCTCCATCAAAGGACGCCAACGTCAATGCTTCCCAGATTTCCTCATCGGTTGCATCCTCTTTCCCGAATAACATATTCTCGCGAATCGTGCGTGAAAAGAGCGTGTGTTCTTGTGGCACATAGGCTAGATGCCCTGCTACCGATTGAGGTTCGTAATCAATTAGTGGCTCTCCGTTAATGAGAAGCTTCTCGCCTTTGTATGGAAATTGATGTAGTAGTTGCATCAATAGCGTCGTCTTCCCAGAGCCTGTTTTTCCAACGATTCCAAGTGTCTCGCCTTTATTTAATGTAAGGTTAATCTCTTTTAATAATGGAGTCGTTTCCCTTGGATACGTAAAATTAAAGTAGATAAACTGAATCGATTCAATCGTCTCAAGCACTTTTATTCCAGCACGTTCAATTTCATCATCATGCTGCAACACTTCATTGATACGTTCCGTTGCCACTTTCCCGCGTTTATAGTTCGTAATAATGTCACCAATCATAAACATCGGCCACATAATCGCCCCCATATAAACTTGGAAGGCAATCACATCCCCCACTAGAATGGTTCCAGTCGATACTAAGTATCCACCGTAAAGAAGCGCGATAGTAAAGCTAATCATCATAAATAATTGCGCCAATGGCATAAAGCGCGATTCAATTTCCGACACGATAATATTTTGTTTCATGGCTTTTTCCGTTTTCGCACGAAACTCATCCATCATCGCATCTTCTTGCCCATACGCACGAATGACATAAGTACCGTCAATCATCTCCAACACTTCATTATTCAGTTGAGAGACTGCATTTTGCGCCTTATTGTACTCTTCTTCAAGATCAAATCCCCATTTATACACAAGATACGAAAGAATTGGCAATGGTAAAATCGCCGCAATGGTCAGTGGCAACGAAATCGTTGTGACCATCATATAAATCGATACACTCCCCAACAATGTAGAGTTCATCAACGCAAACATTCCGAACCCCATCATATCGCCAATGGTCATTACATCTTCACTGCTGCGCGTAATAATATCGCCCGTTCTAAAATGCGCATAAAACGGAATTTTCTTTCTTAAGTTATTCCGCAGTAACTTCACGCGCAGTTCTTTTTGAATTTCATAATGTCCAATAAAGATATAGTACGTCCAAATACTCTCCGTAATATAGGCCACAAGAATAATCCCGACTAAAACCACAAGCTGTGTCCCAAGCCACTCGGCATTCAGTTCACTTGCCACAATTTTATCGACTACCTGTCCGATAATACGCGCTGGGTACACCGCCGCAATACTACTTCCGATCATCAAAATAAAACTAACAAGGTAGCGCATCGGATGTTTCTTTATAAAATTAATAATGACTTTTAATAAATCGTTCATCGTTTTCCTCCATCAAAAAAGCCGTCACCTTCCCCACGCATGGAAAAAGTAACGGCTCACTTAAACTTATCTATAAAAATGCGCTATACTTCATTCACCAAAATTGGAAGGTTTCTCAAATCTTGTACTTGTTTTACGTTTAAGTTGTTCATTGATTTCTCCTCCAATCTGATAAATTTAACGTTATATCTGAATTATACCGTAAAATACCGTCATGTCAATACCTTTCGAACTTTTTCACAATCGAATTCATTGATAATCATTCTCAATACAGTTACAATAGAATCATTACAAATTAGAAAAGGATGAAAGATTTACAATATGGCAAAAGACATTCGTGTTTTACTTTACTATAAATATGTTCCAATCGAAAATGCGGAACAATTCGCTGCAGATCATTTAGCATTCTGCAAATCAATCGGATTAAAAGGACGTATCCTTGTCGCTGACGAAGGAATTAACGGAACGGTATCTGGTGATTACGAAACAACTCAAAAATATATGGACTATGTTCACTCTCTTCCAGGAATGGAAGACTTATGGTTTAAAATCGACGAAGAAAGTGAGCAAGCCTTCAAGAAGATGTTCGTTCGTTACAAAAAAGAAATCGTACACCTTGGTTTAGAAGATAACGACTTCGATAACGATATTAACCCACTTGAAACAACAGGGGCTTACCTTTCTCCACAAGAGTTCAAAGAAGCCTTACTTGACGAAAACACTGTTGTACTAGACACTCGTAACGACTACGAGTACGACTTAGGTCACTTCCGCGGTGCGATCCGTCCTGACATTCGCAACTTCCGTGAATTACCACAATGGGTTCGCGATAACAAAGAAAAATTCATGGACAAACGTGTCGTTGTTTACTGTACAGGTGGCGTTCGCTGTGAGAACTTCTCTGGCAGGAGGGTTCGTGAAGGCTCCAAAGA
>CAUQUY010000054.1:0-8993 GCA_963521405.1 uncultured Streptococcus sp. | reverse complement strand
GTTACCGTCCAGTTCCTGAAATCCAATTCTTCGGATTCGTATTCGAAGTAATGGATAGCGTGGTAGCTCAAGCAGCTCGTACACGTTACCGTATGGGTGGAACTCGTCAAATGCCTATCGTATTCCGTTCACCATTTGGTGGTGGGGTTCACACTCCAGAATTACACTCAGATAACTTAGAAGGTTTAGTAGCTCAATCACCAGGTTTGAAAGTGGTTATCCCTTCAAACCCATACGATGCAAAAGGGTTATTAATTTCAGCTATTCGTGATAACGACCCAGTTGTTTACTTAGAGCACATGAAACTATACCGTTCATTCCGTGAAGAAGTTCCAGAAGGAGAATACACAGTTCCTCTAGGAGTAGCTGCAGTAACTCGTGAAGGTAAAGACGTATCTGTAATTACTTACGGTGCAATGGTTCGTGAAGCTGTTAAAGCTGCTGAGAACTTAGAAAAAGAAGGAATCTCAGTAGAAGTTATCGACTTACGTACTGTTTCTCCATTAGACTTAGACACAATCTTAGCATCAGTTGAAAAAACTGGTCGCGTAGTGGTTGTTCAAGAAGCACAACGTCAAGCTGGTATCGGCGCAATGGTTATGTCTGAAATTGCTGAACGCGCAATCTTAAACTTAGAAGCTCCAATCGGACGTGTTGCAGCTCCAGATACAATCTTCCCATTTGGTCAAGCAGAAAACGACTGGTTACCAAATGCTAGCGATATTGAAGCTAAAGTTCGCGAAACAGTGAACTTCTAATTCAACAAATTTCATTCTAAAGAGCCTCTCTCATGAGTGTGCTCTTTAGAGTTTTATAAAAATAAGAAGGGATGTACAAGCATGGCTTTCCAATTCAAAATGCCTGATATCGGTGAAGGTATCGCAGAAGGCGAAATCGTAAAAATCGACATTAAAGTCGGAGATACAATTCAAGAAGATGATATTTTATTCGAAGTACAAAACGACAAATCTGTAGAAGAAATTCCTTCTCCAGTAAGTGGTAAAGTATTAGAAGTTAAAGTTCAAGAAGGTACAGTAGCTCGCGTAGGCGACGTTATCGTTGTTATCGACGATGGTTCTGGCCCAGCAGAAGCATCTGCACCAGCAGCGGCTCCAGCGGCAGCACCTGCACCAGCTGCACCAGCAGCAACAAGCACTTTCCAATTCAAATTACCTGACATCGGTGAAGGAATTGCAGAAGGTGAAATCGTTAAAATCGACATCAAAGTAGGCGACAAGATTGCTGAAGATGACATTTTATTCGAAGTACAAAACGACAAATCTGTAGAAGAAATTCCTTCTCCAGTATCTGGAACTGTAACAGCAGTTTTAGTATCTGAAGGAACAGTAGCTCACGTTGGTGATGTTATCGTTGAAATCGCAACAGAAGGCGGTTCTCACGCACCTGCAGCAGCGGCTCCAGCAGCACCTGCAGCTCCAGCACCAGCAGCAGCTCCAGCGGCACCTGCAGCTCCAACAGGAGTTCCTGCAGCAAGCAACCCTGGTAAATTAGTATTAGCAATGCCTTCAGTTCGTCAATATGCACGTGAAAAAGGCGTTGACATCACAGCAGTAGTTCCAACTGGTAAAGGCGGACGTATTACTCGTGAAGACATCGATAACTTCGGTGGCGCACCAGTAGCAACACCTGCAGCTCCAGCGGCTGTAGAAGCTCCAGCAGCACCAGCTCAAGCATCTGCTCCAGCAGCTCCAGCTCAAGCATCTGCACCAGCAGCGGCTCCAGCTCCAGCTAAACCATTCGTTGGATCAGCTGAACGTGAAGAACGCGTTAAATTAACTCCAATGCGTAAAGCAATTTCTAAAGCAATGGTTAACAGCAAACATACTGCACCACACGTTACATTACATGACCAAGTTGAAGTTTCTAAACTTTGGGATCACCGTAAGAAATTCAAAGATGTTGCAGCTGCACAAGGTACTAAATTAACATTCTTACCTTACGTTGTTAAAGCTTTAGCAGTAGCAATGAAGAAATTCCCAGTATTGAATGCTTCTATCGACGATGCATCTCAAGAAATTGTTTACAAAAACTACATCAACATCGGTATCGCTACAGATACAGATTTAGGTTTATTCGTTCCAAATATCAAAGATGCGAACACTAAGAGCATGTTTGGTATCGCAGATGAAATTAACGCATTAGCTGCAAAAGCTCATGAAGGTAAATTAACAGCTGCAGAAATGGGACAAGGAACAATTACAATCTCTAACATCGGTTCAGTAGGTGGCGGTTGGTTCACTCCAGTTATCAACTACCCTGAAGTTGCGATTTTAGGTGTTGGTACAATCGTTCGCGAACCAGTTATCAACGAAAACGATGAAATCGTAATCGGACGTAACATGAAATTATCATTAAGCTTTGACCACCGTATCGTGGATGGAGCAACTGCTCAAAAAGCTATGAACGAATTGAAACGTCTATTGAACGATCCAGAATTATTATTAATGGAAGCTTAATTCATTAAATTGTTAGGAACGGCGTAGACATGGGGTTACGTCGGTTCCTTATTTGAAAACTTTTAAGAGGTGAAAAAAATGGTAGTAGGCGATTTCGCTATTGAACTAGATACAGTCGTAATCGGTGCCGGCCCTGGTGGATATGTTGCAGCTATTCGTGCAGCTCAAGAAGGTCAAAAAGTTGCGATTATCGAGAAAGAATATTTTGGTGGTGTCTGCTTAAACGTTGGATGTATTCCATCTAAAGCGTTAATTGCAGCTGGACATCATTACCAAGAAGCACAACACTCAGAAGTATTTGGTGTGACTGCTAAAGAAGTTGTTTTAGACTTCGCTAAAACTCAAGAATGGAAAGATAACAAAGTGGTTAAGAAATTAACTTCTGGTGTTGAGTACTTATTAAAGAAAAATAAAGTTGAAATTATTAAAGGGGAAGCGTTCTTAGTGGATGAACACACTTTACGTGTTGTTACTGAAGACAGCGCTCAAACTTATTCTTTCAACCATGCTATCGTAGCTACAGGTAGCCGTCCAATCGAAATCAAAGGTTTCAAATTTGGCGGACGCGTTATCGATTCAACTGGTGGTTTAGCACTTAAAGAAGTTCCTAAAAAATTAGTTGTTATCGGTGGTGGGGTTATCGGTTCAGAACTAGGTTCAGCATATGCTAACTTAGGTTCACAAGTAACAATCCTTGAAGGTGCTCCAAGTATCCTTTCAATGTTCGACAAAGACATGCTTAAACTTGTTGAAGACGACATGGCTAAAAAAGGCGTTACTATCGTAACAAATGCAATGGCTAAAGAAGCTGTTGACAATGGTGATAGCGTAACTGTTAAGTATACAGTAGACGGCAAAGAAGAAGCTGTTGAAGCTGACTACGTAATGGTTGCTGTAGGTCGCCGCCCTAACACAGACGAAATTGGTTTAGACGTTGCTGGTGTTGAAATGACTGAACGTGGTTTAGTTAAAGTTGACAACCAAGGACGTACAAACGTTAAATCAATCTTCGCAATCGGTGATATCGTTCCTGGAGCAGCTCTTGCTCACAAAGCAAGCTACGAAGGAAAAATCGCTGCAGAAGCAATCTCAGGTAAAGCAGTGGCTGTTGACTACCGTGCAATGCCATCTGTTGCCTTTACTGATCCAGAATTAGCTTCAGTTGGTTACACTCAACAACAAGCTAAAGATGCTGGTTTACAAGTTAAAGCTTCTAAATTCCCATTATCAGGAAATGGTCGTGCATTATCATTGAACGCTACTGAAGGTTTCGTTCGTTTAATCACTACTAAAGAAGATAACGTAATCGTTGGTGCACAAGTTGCCGGCGTGAACGCTTCAGACATTATTGCTGAATTAGGTTTAGCAGTTGAAGCTGGAATGAATGCGGAAGATATTGCATTAACAATCCACTCACATCCATCATTATCAGAAGTAGTTATGGATACTGCTGAATTAGCATTAGGTATGCCAATTCACGTATAATTCTATTGAAGTTTATAGAGGACTCGAGTTTTCGAGTCCTTTTTTTGTTGCAATCAAAAGAAAGATGACACAGTTTACGTTTTAAATCCGAACAATTATCCGAATGAACTTTGAAATATTTGTGGTTTTCTCCTGGATAGCTTGATTGGAGTAGGGGTTATCGCGTATAATGAAGCGTATAAGACCGAATGAAGGAAAAGCTTCATCAACCTCCATTCATCGAACCTTTTTGTAAACGAAGGGGGATGTTTCATGTCAGAAGACAAGAAATTTAAGGATTCCTACGTACTCTGTATCGGCGGAATGAACGTGGATAAGAAAGTTCAATTGCTCGAAAATCTCGTGCTTGAGACGAGTAATCCAGTGGTCTCATCGCTGAGTGCCGGTGGTGTTTCAAGAAATATTGCTGAAAACCTTGGTCGTCTGGGGCTGCCTGTTAAGATGTTGTCAGTTGCAGGCGATGATGAAAGTTTTACTTGGCTTGAAAAAGAGACTGAAGGCATTATCGATTTTTCACTTGTAGACCGCTTAAAAGAGAAAATAACGTCGAACTATACAGCGATTTTGGATCTTCAAGGAGATATGTGTCTGGCTTTAGCCGATATGTCCATTTGTGAGGAAATGACGCCTGACTGGCTTATTTCGCATGAAGAAGCGGTGAAAGACGCAGCGTTAGTCATTGCGGATCTGAATCTTCCGCAAGAAACATTACAAGCGCTCATACAGCTGACTAGTTTAGAGAAGATTCCACTGGCCATTATTCCAGTGAGTGGACCGAAGATGAAACGAATCCCAGACGATTTACAAGGAGTGACTTGGATTGTCGTCAATGCGGACGAGTCCAGGACGAGGTACGGCGTACACACGCTTTCGGAACTAGCTACTTTGTGGCAGAAGGATGGCGTTGAAAATATCGTCATTACAAAAGGGACGAAATGTGGTGTCTTTGCAGATGCTACAGGAGTCGTAAAAACTTTTACCCCCATAAAAGCAGAGCATGTCTGTGACGTGACAGGAGCAGGAGATTCATTTTCTTCTGGAGTGCTTTACGGAACTCTTAAAGGAGCAAGCTTGGAAGAGTCGATTGGATACGGATTAACGAATTCATACTATACGGTACAAGCAATTGAAACAGTTCGAAAAGACTTAAAAGCTAAGTCATTTGAAAAAGAATATAAACAAATAAATGAAAGAGGTTTATAATTAATCCATTATTATCAATCAGCAAGGAAGTACAACACGCATTAGACAACAACCTACCAGTCGTGGCGTTGGAATCAACAATCATTTCACACGGGATGCCATATCCACAAAACGTTGAAATGGCTAAAACGGTAGAACAAATTATCCGCGACAATGGTGCTGTTCCAGCAACTATCGCTATCATGGATGGAAAATACAAAATTGGGTTAGAAGAAGCAGACTTAGAACGTCTTGCGAAAGAAAAACCAGTCGCAAAAGTATCTCGCCGTGACTTAGCAGAAGTGTTTGCTAAAGGTGTTTTAGGAGCAACTACTGTGGCTACAACAATGATTGGTGCGCACTTAGCTGGAATTAAAGTGTTCGTAACTGGCGGTATCGGTGGGGTTCACCGTGGTGTTGAAGAAACAATGGATATCTCAGCAGACTTAGATGAATTAGGGCAAACTCCAGTAACAGTTGTCTGCGCTGGTGCAAAAGCGATTCTTGATTTACCACGTACTCTTGAATATTTAGAAACAAAAGGAGTTCCTGTTGTAGGCTATCAAACAGACTACTTACCAGCATTCTACACTCGTACTTCTGAGTATAAATTAAACAGCCGTGTAGACTCAGCAAAAGAAGTTGCTGAAATGATTCGTTACTCTGAATTACTAGGCCTTAAAGGTGGTATCTTAGTCACAAACCCAATCCCAGCTGAACATGAAATTCCACACGAAAAAATCGATGCGATTATCGATCAAGCGGTTCGTGAAGCGGACGAAAAAGGTGTTCATGGTAAAGATAGCACACCATTCTTATTAGCGAAAATCGTTGAGTTAACAGGCGGGGAAAGCTTGAAGACAAATATTCAGCTTGTTTACAATAACGCGAAACTTGGTGCGCAAATCGCAAAAGAATACCAAGAAGGAAAATAATCAAAGGCAAATGCTTAATGGATTACGACGAATCCTTGCGGATTTGTTTGTAGTTGCTGTGACAAGGCACCGGTTCGAGCCGATGTCTCTCACCTTCAAAGCCTCAAAGAGGGCGTATGGATTCAAAATCCTACGCCCTCTTAGCACAGTGGTTGAATGGAATGAGTTTCGCTGTAAACAGCTATCTCATTCCTATTCAACTTTGTGGGGGAAAGAAAACGAAATGCCATAGATACAATGTATCTATGGCATTTCTGTCTTTCTCCCTCGTTTTAATGCTATTCCCGTTATTGCTAATATAGAATCCGTAGATACGACGTAATCCATAGATGAATAATTTTCTTTTGGGATTTGTGCCCAAAGGAAAGGGACTGGTGCTTCACGAGTTAGAGAGTGCAGCGACTTAGTTTAGAAGAGTGCTTTAAACAAATTAAACTTAAAAGCAGTTATTAAGTAAGAGCGGTTTTGTCTAATATTCGAGGAATCAACCTATTTAGTAAAATTTTCGAAGAGTAGTATTAAACCATATAAAGCAACAAGAAGATGATGACGAAGAATCTGGTGGATTCATTGTCATAGTAATGAGAAAGTGCATTAAATGCGAATTAGCAGGAGTTAGAAATGTTTTTCTTACTCCTGCTTTGAGGCTTTAAAGGCGAAAGACAAACGGCTTGAGCCGGTGCCCCATTACAACGACAATGAAAAAATCCGCAAGGATTCGAAGTTATCATCTTCATTACTAATTTTTTTGCTTCATAAATGGAAACTCTTGCAGAAAAAGTGTATACTAAATAGGTATGATTGTGAGGTGGCGAGATGGCCAATTATAGTTATCCAATTGATTTGGAATGGTCGCATGAAGAGATGAATAAAGTCATCAAACTTTGGAATGTGGTCGAAGAGGCTTACGAAAAAGGAATCCAAGTAGAAGCTTTTAAAAAAGCCTACCAAGAATTTAAAACGGTAGTCCGTAGTATCGGTGAAGAGAAGAGACTTGGCCGTGAATTCGAGGAAGCATCTGGATATAGCCTTTATCGTGTGGTCCAAGCAAGTAAAATCGCAACAAAAATTATTCGTATGGAAGGATTGAAAAAATAATGGATTTATTAGCAACACACTTATTAGTAAATGACTGGATTATGGAGGCTGGACAAAAAATTCGTCACAGCTTTGGTGAACCATTAAAAGTAGATACAAAAACAAGCCGTAATGACTTAGTAACAAACGTGGATAAAGAAATCGAACAATTCTTTATCGCTAAAATTCGTGAACAATTCCCAACACACAAAATCATGGGAGAAGAAGGTTTCGGTGACGAATTAACTTCAATGGACGGTTACGTTTGGTTAATCGACCCAATCGATGGCACATTGAACTTCGTGAAACGTCAAGAAGACTTCGGTATTATGATTGCGTTATATAAAGATGGCGTAGGTCTATTAGGCTACATTTACGATGTAATGCGCGATCGCTTCGTATACGGTATTAAAGATTACGGTGCGTACTGCAACGGTCGTCGTCTTTCAACTCCTGAAATCCACAGCATTGGCGACAGCTCAATCAACGTGAATGGATTTATGTTATTAGAAGCGACTGAAAAAGAAGCAGAGATGATTCGTAAAGCAATGGTTACTCGTACTTACGGAGCTTCTTCAATCGAGCATATCCAAGTAATCTTAGGAAAATCTGTAGCGTATGTTTCTACATTACTTGCTCCTTGGGATATCGCACCGGGAATGGTTATTGCTAAAGAATTAGGATTACACTACAGTACAGTAGATGGAAAAGAAGTGGACTTCTTAGTTCCAAACAAAAAGACAACAGGTGTTATCTGTTCTAAAGATATCGCTGACGAAATTATCGCAGCATTTAAATAAAAATGAGTGGAGGGGCGTAAGAGATTACGCCTCTTTCTTTTAAAGGAGAACGTATGAATACTGCAGTTTATTGTGCGGCAAGCCAAAGTAATTGCCCTGCATTTGATAAGAAAACAGAAGAGTTAGGGAAGTGGATGGCAAAAAATCACCACACGCTCGTTTATGGTGGTGGAAATACGGGGCTCATGGGTGTAGTAGCGACTGCCGTGATGAATGAAGGTGGCGAAGTCATTGGCGTGATGCCACAGTTCTTTGTAGACCGAGAAATTGCGAAACAAGATATCACGAAACTTCATATTGTCGATACGATGTCAGAACGCAAAAATCAAATGATTGCTCTCAGTGAAGTGTACATTGCTCTTCCTGGTGGTCCTGGTACCCTCGAAGAAATCGCAGAGGTCGTTTCTTGGGTACGTGTAGGCCAAACCAATGGTATTTGTATCTTCTATAATATGGAAGGCTACTACGACCATTTAGAAGCCTTTTTCGATAAAATGGTGGAAACGAACTTACTGAGCGAAGAAGACAGGAGCCAGATTCATTTTGCAAAAAGTTTGTCGGAAATTGAAGCACTTATTGGGTTGGTATAAGTTTAAATTTCGAGTGCATTTACTTAAGAACCAATTTTATATTGTGTATAATTTACTTAGTGAATAGCTGAATAGAAAGGGGAATGAGCTAATGATGAAGTCGTTAAGTAAGGTCTACCAGTATTTGTCTTTTATCTGTTTATTGATTCAATTTCTTTTTTCAATCTATTTCTATAATCAAAGTGGTGTATTTTTTGATGAAGGAGTACTAATACTGTTTCAATCCTTGACTGGACTGTTGGTGATTGGAATAGTACAACGAAGTAACAAGCAACACGATTGGCTAATTGGAGTAGGGGAAGCCTTGATCCTTCTTTTACTATTTTATCAAATCTATGCCAGTCATATTATGATTGTGGATGCATTTGTGGATAGTACCCTTCCACTTGACTTACAAGGAGCTTTTAGGATTTGTAGTAAACTAGTTCTTTTGATGATGGGATGGAG
>CAUQUY010000053.1:0-9207 GCA_963521405.1 uncultured Streptococcus sp. | reverse complement strand
GATTGTAGCTTTAACGATTCATGAAGGCTGGAACCATCAAGTGAAGCGTATGTTTGAGGCTGTAGAGTTACCTGTTATGAAATTAAAACGTGAAGAGTTTGGATTTTTAACGTTAGAGAACTTACGCCCTGGAGACTACCGTGAATTACGCTCATTTGAAGTACAGAAATTGAGAAAACTCGCTTTAGACGAAAAATAGATTTCTATTAGGGAGTCATACAAAGAGAAAAACGGACTCATACTGTATGAGTCCGTTTTGTTTATTTATTCTTCAGTAAATGGACTATTTTTTCGTTTAATCGCACCAGTAGGACAGGCGGTATAAGCATCTTTGAACTTTTCTAGCGTATCTTCTGGTAGTGGAACTGTTCCGGTATTATTGTCTTGTTTTACAAAGGCAATCCCTTCAGCATCGTACTCGAAAATCTCAGGAGCACGTAGTTGACAGATGCCACATGCGATGCAAGACTCGCAATCAACTTTTGTATAAATTTTTGAAAGAGAGGATTTTTTATCCATGAGTCAGTACTCCTTTTATCAATTTTGGATATTACATGCGATCAAGTCGTATGGTGTGGTTCCGATAAATCGATTATATCGTATTTTAACAGGAAATCGTACCATGTCGACTTTAATTGGCGTCACAGAAGATAAAACTGAAGTATTTTTTGCTAGTTTACCTCATTTAAAAGAAGAGTACTTTCATCAATTAGTAGATGGATTTTTCCGTGAAGGAATAGTTAGCGAAAATGAATCAGGCATAGTGCTACTGAAAGATATTCCGGAGTTTTCGCTTGTGACAAACGGAAGCCATCCCGTCAATTACTTGATGCATCCATATTCGTTTGTGCAATTACGAGATGTGATAAGACTTTGGGTCGAATGGATTAGTTACCACCGCTATGAAGAAACAAGCTATCGTCCTTTAATTCAAAATGTATGGTTACAGCAATTATTTAAGCGATGGTATAAAGAAGAAAAAGAGAACATTACACCAGTTTGGTTTAGTAGTGTTGTGGAAGAGTTCAAGTTCTGGACCGATAAGCAAGATAACTGCGTTAAAGGGCATTGGGTCGGCCTTTTTAATGGAGCTAAGTCCACAGCCACTTTAGAAGACGAGCTCATTTCCTTGTGGGAATTTACCATGGTTGAAGACTGTGAGCCACTATCAAGATTAGTCTTAATGAAATGGGTGAGTGATGTCTTTGAGGAACCTGAAAATTCTCCAATCACTTATGGATGGTTTTCTAAAATGTTTGAATGGATTTCTCATGAAACGAGTTCTGTACAAGAAACGGTTCGTCTATTTGAGAAAGGATTAAAACGAACGGAGATTGCACGTCTACGTAAACTCAAAGAAAGCACGATTAACGATCATCTTTTAAAGCATTTGTTACTTACTAAAGATGCATTTTATAAACGTGTAGAAGAAACGAAGGCTGCCGTAGCGTACAAAGAACTTTTCGAAAACGAGCAGTATCCAAAGTATAAAGAGGCTAAAGACCAGTTTGAAGCAGAAGGAAAAAAACTGGATTTCTTCTTATTCAGATACTATCAAATCAAGGCCTTAAAGGAGCGTGAATGACATGGATCCAATATTGAATCGATTCGGATATGATGAGTTCCGAGAAGGACAACAGGAAGTCATCACGGCTCTTGAGGAAGGGCATGATGCGATTGCGATTTTACCAACAGGAAATGGAAAATCGTTTATTTATCAATATATCGGCGTTAAAGAAAAGTGTAGAGTGGTTATTGTATCTCCGTTGATTGCTTTAATGGTCGACCAAGTCGCTAGTTTAAAGCAGCTCGGTATGCATAGAGCAGTGGCCATCACGTCTCTTATGTCAGAGTCTGAGAAGAATTATATTTTAAGTACGTTAAATGAGTATCAATTTATTTTTGTTTCTCCGGAGATGCTACAAGCGCCAAGATTCTTTAAGCAATTATCAAAACTGGAAATAGGCTTGCTCGTTGTCGATGAGGCGCATTGTATTTCACAGTGGGGATATGACTTTAGAAGCGATTACCTATTTATTGGTAAGATGAGAAAGAGTTTAGGAAGTCCAAGAACGTTAGCGTTAACGGCAACAGCTACGAGTCAAGTGATTCATGATATTTATACTTTCTTAGGGCTAGATAAGAACAAAACGACTTATTTCCAAGGGCATGCCTTCTTGAAGAATCGTGAAATTGATGTCATTTCGGTTGAAGGACTCCGTAGCAAGATGCTTAGTGAATTGTTGAAGCGTGTGGAATATCCTTGTATCGTGTATGCCTCAACAATTAAAGAGATTGAAGGGTTAAAAGAATCACTCCAAGAGGAAGGATTTACAAAAATCGATACCTTCCATTCCAAGAGACATAGTAGTGATCGACAAACCATCCAGCAGAAATTCTTTAGGGGTGAACTCAATATCTTATTAGCGACAAGTGCTTTTGGAATGGGAATTAATCAGTCGAATATTCGTACAATTATTCATTACCAACTTCCTCAAACGCTTGAAGATTATGTGCAACAAATCGGTCGTGCGGGTAGAGACCTGCAGTTTAGTCGTTGTATCGCCTTTGTTCATCCAGATGATTTTTCTGAAATGGGACGTAAAATCGAACGGTCGTATGAAGCAGGTGACGAGGAAGAAACGGAACTTCATCAAAATATCAAAGAGATTGCGAACGCATTTCGTTGGAATAATGAACAAAAGAATGAATTTATCAAGATGCAACGAACGCGTAAATTAAAGCAAGTGGGGCAGATTGAAGAGTTTGCGACCACGAGTCAGTGTAAAGAACAGTACTTAGCACAGTTCTTCGGAGAAAATCGGAAAGAGCCGTGTGGAAAGTGTAGCGGTTGCAGGCATCTTGATTTATTTTTACTGGATGTAATAGAAAATTGGAATGAAGAAGAAAATAGCAAAAACACCTTCGAGGAAAGCTTTAAGAAATTATTTAATCTATGATTAAATAGAGTGATTTTTTGAGAAATTATGCTACAATAGTACTAAAGTAAAAGTTTGCCCTGAGTGTAAGAATATGCTATATTGTGTAGTGAATTGACTGAGGATAGCATTGGGTCAAATTAGGAGGATTTTTGAATGAGTGATAACTTTAATAATAATGAAGATTTAAATCAAACAGAAGAACAACCATGGGAAAGAAAATTTGGAGAAGATGAGAATTTAAAGAATCGTCAATTCTCTCGTAGTGCTAGAAACTCAGGTGGGAAAGCAGTAGCACCATTATCAAATGTGTTATTATTTGTGTTCCTTATTGTAATTGTTGCACCAGTATTATTTATGATGTGGTTCTCAATTAGCAATAATAGTAACCAAGTAAAACCAAGAACAGCTGATGATGTAATGTTAACGAAGACTGTTGAAACTACAACAGCAACTCCAGAAACAACAGCAGCTACAACAAAACAAGAAGCTACTACAACAGCTAACGAAGCTACAACAACAGCTCCTCGTCAAGCTCAAACAACTCAACAAACACCAACAACTCAAGCGCAACAAAATGGTAACTATGGAACATATACAGTTAAAGCTGGAGATACTTTATACCGTATCGCAGTAAACCATGGTATGGACGTTGCGACATTAAAACAAATTAATGGTCTTACAGGAGATAACATTGCTCCAGGAACAACATTAAAAGTTGCACAATAATACAGAACTATATTAGCGGAAGTCTGAGACGCAAGACGTTTCAGGCTTTCTTTTTGAGAAGGAGAGAGAATATGCAAGTTGCTATTGATGGACCAGCTTCGTCTGGGAAAAGTACAATTTCAAAATTTATTGCCAAAGAAACTGGTTTTCTTTATCTAGATACTGGTGCGATGTATCGTGCTACAACATTGGCATTTTTAAGAAATAATATTTCAGTAGATGATGCGTCAGCAATCGATGAATTGCTCGAAAACTTAGTCATCAGTTTTAAAAATACTGAAGATGGCCAACTCGTTTTCTTAAACGGGGAAGATGTGACTCGTGAGATTCGTGATCTTGAAGTGACACGAAATGTATCGGAAGTTTCCGCGATTAAAGCAGTTCGTGTAAAACTTGTGAAGATGCAACAAGAGATTGCTGAGAACCATTCCATCATTATGGATGGTCGCGATATTGGTACAGTAGTGCTTCCAAATGCTGAGTTGAAGATTTTCTTAGTAGCGTCTGTAAAAGAACGTGCGCTTCGTCGATTCAGAGAAAACCAAGAAAAGGGCATTGAATTATCTCTTGAAAAATTAGAGGAAGAGATTGCTCACCGTGACTTCTTAGATAGTACTCGTAAAGAGTCTCCATTGAAAAAAGCGGATGATGCAATTGAAATCGATACAACAAGCCTATCAATTCAAGAAGTTGTTTCTAAAATTACGAATCTTATCCAAGAAAAGTTAACGAATTAACCAGATTTTACACAAAAACACTAGAATTAGTTTTCATTTAGTGGTATGATTGTAAGTGGATAAAAAGTTTTATTTTGCACAAAAATCAAACTTGATGTTCGCATGAATTGTCGCGCTTAGGAGGAAGTCACATGTCAGAATTACAAACAATGCAAGATGCGCTCGATATCGTTAAAGATATTCAAATCGGAGATTTAGTACAAGGTGAAGTATTAACTCTACAAGATAAACAAGCCATCGTCGGAATTATCGGTGGAGGAGTTGAAGGAGTTATTCCTTTCAATGAATTATCTACATCACCAGTTGAACGTGTAGAAGACGTTTTAGCTGTAGGAGATGTTGTTGATTTAGTAGTCATCAAACAAATCAAAGATAAAGAAAATGGAAGTTTCTTACTTTCTAAAAAACGTGTAGATGCACGTAAAGTTTGGGAAGAAATTCAAGCTAAATTCGATAACAAAGAAATCATCGAAGCTCCAGTTGTGGATGCTGTTAAAGGTGGTTTAGTAGTGGATGCAGGAGTTCGTGCTTTCGTGCCAGCTTCAATGGTATCAGACCACTATGTTGATAACTTAGCTCAATTCAAAGGCCAAACATTAGCTTTTGAAATCGTTGAAATCGAACCAAGCGAAAATCGTTTAATCTTATCACGTAAAAACTTAGTTGCAGCTGAAAAAGCAGCTAAGCGTGCAGCTGTATTTGAAGCAATTCAAGAAGGTTCTGTAGTGACTGGTAAAGTAGCTCGATTAACAAACTTCGGTGCGTTCATCGACTTAGGTGGTGTGGATGGTTTAGTTCACATCTCACAAATCTCTCACGAGCACGTTGCGAAAGCAAGCGACAAATTAAAAGTTGGCGAAGAAGTTCAAGCAAAAGTAATCTCAGTAGATCCAGAAAGCGGACGTGTATCATTATCAATCAGAGATACATTAGCAGGACCATGGGATAACATTGAAGAACGTGCAGCAGTTGGTTCAGTATTAGATGGTTTAGTAAAACGTCTAACTACATTTGGAGCATTTGTTGAATTATTCCCTGGAGTAGAAGGATTAGTTCACATCTCACAAATTGCTCACCAACATATCGCAACACCACACGAAGTTCTTAAAGAAGGTCAAGAAGTTCAAGTGAAAGTTCTTGAAGTTCATCCAGAACAACAACGTATTTCTTTAAGTATTAAAGCTTTACAAGAAGCTCCAAAACCTGAAAAAGAAGAAGTTGAAGAAGTGGTTGAAGAAACTTACGAATTACCTGAAGAAGATGTTTCATTCTCTTTAGCTGATCGTTTAGGTGATCAACTTTCTGAACTTAAAGTTGAAGAATAACATTCAAATAAAAGTTAAGTGGAAATAGTCTGGACTGGTTCCAGACTATTTTTATGATAGAATTAGAGAAAAGGAGGAATAGTATGTCAACACCAGTTATTGCCGTTGTAGGAAGACCAAATGTCGGAAAATCTACAATTTTTAACCGTATTGTCGGAGAACGTATCTCTATCGTAGAAGATATCGCCGGAGTCACTCGTGACCGTATCTATTCTGAAGGTGAGTGGTTAGGTCACTCCTTTAATATTATTGATACAGGTGGAATTGATATTACGGATGAACCGTTTATGTCAAACATCCGTATGCAAGCAGAAATTGCGATGGAAGAAGCCGATGTGATTATCTTTCTAACAAGTGTAAAAGAGGGCGTAACAACGACTGATGAACACATTGCAAAATTACTCTATCGTACAAATAAGCCAGTTTTACTTGCTGTTAATAAAGTAGATAATCCTGAATTACGTTCTGAAATTTTTGATTTCTATTCATTAGGATTCGGTGAGCCATTCCCAATTTCTGGAAGTCATGGATTAGGGCTTGGAGATTTATTAGATGCAGCAGTAAAAGCCTTCCCTGAAGAGAATGATGACGAAGAGGATAAAGACATCATTAAGTTTAGCTTCATCGGTCGTCCAAACGTAGGAAAATCAAGCTTAGTGAATGCAATGCTTGGAGAAGAGCGTGTCATTGTATCTAATGTTGCTGGTACGACTCGTGATGCTATCGATACGACGTTTGAAGACGAAGAAGGTACTGTCTTCAAGATGATTGATACTGCCGGTATTCGTAAGAAAGGCCGTGTCTTTGAATCAACTGAAAAATATAGTGTCTTACGTGCCTTAAGAGCGATTGAGCGAAGCGACATTGTTTGTGTGGTCTTGAATGCCGAAGAGGGAATTCAAGAACAAGATAAGAAGATTGCAGGATATGCTCACGAAGCAGGTAAGGGGGTCGTTATTTTAGTGAATAAATGGGATACGCTTGAAAAAGATAATTCGACTTATAAAGAATTTGAAGATAAGATTCGTCAAGAATTCTTATACTTATCTTATGCTCCAATTATTTTTGTATCTGCGAAGACAAAACAACGTCTTACAAAAATTCCACCAATCTTAAAAGAGATTCATGAAGTTCGTTCACGTCGTATTTCATCTTCTGTATTGAATGATGTATTAATGGATGCGATTGCGATGAACCCAACTCCAACGGATAAAGGGAACCGTTTGAAGATTTACTATATGACGCAAGTAGCGATTCAACCACCAACATTTGTCACATTTGTAAATGATGTTGAATTGATGCATTTCTCATACGAACGTTTCTTAGAAAACCGAATTCGCTCAGCATTTGGCTTCGAGGGAACACCAATTCATATGATTACGCGTCAAAGAAAGTAAAAAAAATCATAGCAAGCTTATAAAACAGGATATAAAACGTTGAAACTATTGAGGTTGAATGGTATAATTTAGAGGAAATCAAAACTAATTTTCGATTTCCAGATAAGTTGGACCACTCAACGAACTCTGATAGAAATTCTTATTTGACGGAGGTGAAACTAAAATGGCTAACAAAGCAGAATTAGTAGATCGCGTTGCTAAAAAAACGCAATTAACAAAGAAAGATGTTTCAGCAACAGTTGAAGCGTTATTCGAAACAATTCAAGAAGCTTTAAAAGCAGGTGAAAAAGTTCAAGTTATCGGATTTGGTAACTTCGAAGTTCGCGAACGCGCTGCTCGTAAAGGACGTAACCCTCAAACAGGTAAAGAAATCAAAATCAAAGCTTCTAAAGTTCCAGCATTCAAAGCTGGTAAAGCTCTTAAAGATGCAGTTAAAAAATAATTCCAATGAATTATTTTTCATAGCATGAAGTTTTATTTGGTGTTATATTAGAGTTAACTCTATATAACACCTTCTTTTTTTGGTGTAAAACTTCAATAGATACATATACTACTCGCAGTTCATCTGCAAAAGGAGACATTATGACACAAGTAATCGAAGCGATTGAACAAGCCTTACAAGAACAAGATATTGATAAAGTCTATGAACACTACCATCATTTTTTTGACAATTTTGACCCAGAAAAAGACCTTCAAGAAATGGCAGACTTAGCGACTTATTCTGTATCGATTGGTTTCTATGAAGAAGCTAAACGTGCCTTGTTACGACTCACCGAAGTTGAACCAGACGAAGCGATTTGGACGATTTTATTAGCCGAGATTTTAGTGGCTGAAGGAGAAACAGATCAAGCGTTATCGATTCTGTATGATATTCCTGAAACAGACCCAGACTACCCAAGTGTGTTGGTGGTTCAATCGGAAGCATACCGAGAAGAAGGAGATTTCGACTTAGCAGAGAAGAAACTCTTAAAAGCAAAAGACTTAGATCCAGATGAAGCGATTATTGATTTTTATCTTGGAACCTTATTATTTGAAGCGGGAAGTTTTGAACGTAGCGCATTTTTCCTAGAGCGTTTCTTAAAACAAAATCCAGCAGAAACTGGGGAAGAAGAACGTGCACAAGAACTGTACGTTGAAGCCACTTTGAGAATGGGCGATAAAGAGCCGTTAGAGCAATTTATTGGCGAAGAAAGCATCGATGGCCTCTCAAGTGATTTATTGTTCCAGATGGCCTCATATGAGTCTATTGAGGGCAACTATGAGAAAGCTCTCGAGTACTACATGGAACTTTTAGAACGTGAAAATGAAAATAGTGAAGTGACACTAAATGTGATTCAATGTCTTTTAATCTTGAAACGAGACGAAGAAGCAAAAGACTATGCGAAAAAATGGATTGCTTTTGATGAATTGAACGATGAAGCACATCGTATTCTTGGTCAAATCGAAATCGCAACAGGGAATCCAAAAGTTGGATTACAAGAATTAAAAGAAGCGGTAAATCTCAACAACGATTCAATTCTCAATGTGACAAGCTATGTTGAAGCTTTAAACGATGAGGAAGAATATGAGGAAAGTATTGCATTCTTTGAAAGCTTAGAAACAAAAGAAGATGCAGTAATTCTTTATCTATTTGCGAAAACTTATGAAGCAATGGAAGAGTACGACGAGGCCTTTACAAACTATCAAAAAGCCTATGAAGCTGGGGAAAGTTCTGTCGAATTCTTAGAAGATTATATCCGCTTTATGATAGAAGAGGGTCGAAAAGATTTAGCAGCACCAGCCTTACAAGAAGCGTTGAAGGTAGATCCATTTAATCCTGAATTTATCCGTTATACATTTATTTTTGAAGAGTAGGAGGGATACTTTGTTTAACCCAAGTTTAGAAACGAAGAAGAAATTTATTTCGTGGTTCATCTCAAATCATTCTTTGAAAAGAAGAGAGTCATTGTGGATTCTGAACTACTTGTTAAACCATGAGTTGTTGTTGAGACAAATTCATTTTGTGGAGCATGTGGAAGCTACTCCAAAGGGAATGTTATTTTCAACGATTAAACCTGCTCAAGAATCTTTCCTGTTTTAT
>CAUQUY010000052.1:0-9427 GCA_963521405.1 uncultured Streptococcus sp. | reverse complement strand
CAGAAGTGGACTTCCGTGACCTTGTTCAAAAATTCATGGATATCCGTAAACGTGCATTCAAATTCCCAGAATTAGGAGAACGTGCTAAATATGTTGGTATCCCAACAACTTCTGGTACAGGTTCTGAAGTAACACCATTCGCGGTAATTTCAGATAAAGCAAACAACCGTAAATATCCATTAGCTGACTACTCTCTAACACCAACAATTGCGATTGTTGACCCAGCGTTAGTTATGACAGTTCCTGATTTTGTAACAGCTGATACTGGTATGGACGTGTTAACTCACGCAATTGAAGCGTACACTTCAACACTAGCAAACGACTATACTGATGGATTAGCATTACAAGCAATCAAATTAGTATTTGAAAACTTAGTAAGTAGTGTGAAAAATGCTGATTTCGTATCACGCGAAAAAATGCATAACGCTTCTACAATGGCTGGTATGGCATTTGCCAATGCGTTCCTTGGAATGAGCCACTCAATGGCGCATAAGATTGGAGGATTCTTCCACACAGTTCACGGACGTACTAATGCAATCCTATTACCATACGTAATCCGTTACAATGGTACTCGTCCTGCTAAAGCAGCTACATGGCCAAAATACAACTATTACCGTGCGGATGAAAAATTCCAAGACATCGCTCGTATGTTAGGATTACCATCTTCAACTCCTGAGGAAGCAGTAGATGCACTTGCTAAAGCTGTTTACGAATTAGGAGAAGCTGTAGGTATCGAAATGAACTTCAAAGCACAAGGTGTTAACCACAAAGAATGGTTAGCTACAATTCATGAAATTGCAATGCTTGCTTATGAAGATCAATGTTCACCTGCGAACCCTCGTTTACCAATGGTAGCTGATATGGAAGAAATTCTTGCTGACGCATACTTTGGATATAAAGAACGTCCAGGTCGTATCAAATAATTCATTTTGAATCTAAAGAGTCTTAGGAGTTTCCTAAGGCTCTTTCTTTGCTCTGTTTTTCAGCAGTAAAATATGCTATACTGTTAGGGAAATGAAAGGAGATGGCTTATGACACCCAATAAAGAAGATTACATTAAAACAATCTATAAATTAGGCGGTAAAGATGAATTCGTAACGAATAAAGCCATCAATCAAATGCTGGATCTTTCAGCGGCTTCAACGACAGAGATGTTAAACAAGCTTGTCCTTGATGGTACGGTGGAATACATCCGTTATAAAGGCGCAAAATTAACACAAAAGGGAATTAAAGTCGCAGAACGTCTAATTCGTTCTCATAAAATATGGGAAGTCTTTCTTGTGAATTCTCTTGGTTTTAGGGGAGATTCTGTTCATGAACAAGCAGAAATTCTCGAACATGCTTCGTCTGTTGAAATGACAGAGCGATTAGCGGAATTTTTAGGGAGTCCAACGCATTGTCCTCATGGTGAAGAAATCCCGCCTTATTCTGAATAATGAAATGATAAAACTGGTCTTTTTAAGGCCAGTTTTTTATTTTAGCTCTAGTATTTCTACTAAAATTTTAGTACAATAATAGTACAGTATAAGTAAGGTGTTTCATTTTTTTTAATACAGAGGAGATATTATGACATCAAAGCATCAACAAATCATTCGTTATATTGAATCATTGCCAGTGGGAGAAAAAATCTCTGTGCGTTCAATTGCGAAGAACATGGAAATGAGTGAAGGTACAGCGTATCGTGCGATTAAAGAAGCTGAAAATATAGGTATTGTTTCTACCATCGAGCGTGTAGGGACGATTCGTATTGAACGTAAAACAAAAGATAATCTTGAAAAGTTGTCGTTTGGTGAGATTATTAAAATCATCGAAGGAGAAGTGTTCGGTGGACATGACGGTCTAGATAAAATACTAAATCGCTTCGTTATTGGTGCGATGACTCTTGATGCAATGACGCGTTATATTCAACCAGAATCCCTTGTGATTATCGGGAACCGTGAAGATGCGCAATTACTAGCATTGAATCAAGGTGCAGCCGTATTAATTACTGGGGGATTCCAAGCAACGCCACAATTGATTCAAAAAGCCGATGAATTAAAAATTCCATTAATGGGAACAACATATGATACATTTACAGTTGCTAGTCTCATTAACCGTGCGATGACTGACCAATTAATTAAGAAAAAAATTATGATTGTCGCAGATATTTATAACGATTTAGAAAATACGAATTACATGAGGATGGACCAAACCGTTAAAGAATATCGCCAACTGAGTGAAAAAACAGGAAACTCTCGCTTCCCAGTTATTAATCATTCGAATCGTTTGGTGGGTGTTGTTTCTGCTAAAGATATTTTAGCAAAAGCTGATACTCTCACAATGGAACGCGTAATGACGAAGAATCCATCAGTCTCAAAATTACATGCTTCTGTTGCCAGCGTGGCGCACTCGATGATTTGGAATGGATTGGAGATGCTTCCAGTTGTTCAAGACAATATGGAATTGATTGGGATTATTTCACGTCGTGATGTAATGAAGGCAATGCAGTTAACACAGCGTCAACCACAAGTTGGAAATACTTTTGAAGATGATGTAAGTGAAAACTTAGAAATCGTTGAAGTAAACCCTACAAGTGCTCATTTTAGCTTTACTGTAACGCCACAAATGACCAATAATCTTGGAATGCTTTCATTTGGTGTATTATGTGAAGTTGTATCAGTTGCCTCAAAAGAGTTTATTCATCGTAGTCAACGTCGTAACACAGTTATTGAGCAATTAGAAATGCATTACTTAAAGATGATTCCGATTGAAAGTAAAATTTCAATTCAAATACAAACCTTGGATAATGGACGTAAAGTCTCTAAATTAGATATTTCCGTGTTGCTAGAGAATTCTGTTGTTGCTAAGGCAATTATGTCAAATCAATTAATGGAAAGAAACTAAGTATGGATTACAAAGAATTATTACAAGAAATCATCATAGAAAGCCAGATCCAGATGCTTTGGGGTCACAGATAGGTCTAAGTGAACTCATTAAGGCAACCTATCCAGAAAAGTCTGTTTACGTTATTGGAGATATGCCAGAAAACTTGAAGTATATCGGCGACATGGATGAAACCACTCAAGAGGTGTTCGATACCTCTCTTGTTATTGTTGTCGATTGTTCTACACCGAGACTTATCAATTGTCCATTTGAAGTGAATGTCGATGAGGTAATTAAGATTGATCACCATCCAAATGTGACACCGTACGGAAAGATTTGTTATGTAGATACAACTGCAGCCAGTGCCAGTGAAATCATGGCTGAGTTTGCTTTTGACGAAGCAACTCCATTTCAAATGAATAAGTCAGCTGCTAACGTGATTTACACAGGAATCATCGGGGATACCGGTCGATTCTTATATCCGTCAACCACTTCGAAAACTTTTGCACTTGTATCAAAATTGATACAACACGATGTAGATTTGGCTGGAATTGCGGATAAAATGATTACAAAACCGTTGAACGTGAATCGAATGACAGGGTATATTTACGAGCATCTAGAAATATATAGTAAAGGAATGGCGAGTGTAGTTTTAACGAAAGAAGTACTCGAACGTTTCCAAGCTACTGACCAATTAGCTTCACTTGTAGTTTCAGTTCCTGGAACGGTTGAAGGGATTCTGGCGTGGAGTATGTATGTGGAACAAGAGGATGGCACCTTTAGAGTTCATTTGCGGTCAAAAGGGCCAACCGTGAATCATATTGCGCAAGCTTTTGGCGGTGGAGGACATACGCTAGCGTGTGGCATTCCTTCTGTTACGAAGAGTCAAATTTTAGAAGTGGATGCTGAGTTAAAAGAGGCAGTGAAAACCTTTAAGAAAAATTGAAATTACGCCTAAATAAGAGTATTATAAGATGTTGTATTTACAATAAAAATCAGTCCAATCATTGGATGAAAGGAAATATTAAATAATGAATTATACAGAGTTTTTTAAAAAGATTGATGCAGAAATTAAAAAAGCAGATTCGATTGTTATCTTGCGTCATGAATCACCAGACCCAGATGCAATTGGTTCACAAGTAGGGTTAAGAGAAATTATTCGCGCAACTTATCCAGAAAAAACAGTGTACTTATTAGGTGAAATGCCAAGTTCACTAAGTTATATTGGAGAAATGGATGAAATTACACAGGAACAATTCGATTCTGCACTGATTATTGTTTTAGACTGTGCAAATACACCACGTATTGACTGCCCATTTGAAGTAGATCCATCGAAAGTAATTAAAATCGACCACCATCCAGATAGAGATGTTTATGGTGCCATTTCATTTGTAGATACGAATTCAAGTAGTACAAGTGAAATTTTATGTCGTTTTGCATTTGGTGAAGAAAGTACTTGGAACGTCTCAAAAGAAGCAGCTAATGCATTATATGCAGGTATTGTAGGAGATACAGGTCGATTCCTTTATCCATCAACAACAGCTGTAACATTTGCAATGGTTTCTAAACTATTAGAATTCGATGTTGATATTTCAGGCATTGCTTACCACATGATTACAAATCCTGTTTCAGTAAGCCGTTTAGCAGGTTATATTTACCAAAACATGGAAATTTCTGAGAATGGCGTTGCAGCTACAATTTTAACGCAAAAGGATTTAGAGCACTTTGGAATTGAAGAAGATCAAACACATGGTGTTATTTCACTTCCAAGTACGGTTGAAGGCATTCATTGCTGGGCGTTATTTGTTGAGCAACCAGATGGAAGCTACCGAGTAAATCTTCGTTCTAAAGGCCCAATCGTGAATGTGATTGCTCAAAACCATGGTGGTGGAGGACATCCATTAGCATCAGGTGCGATTGTTCAATCTCTTGAAGAAGTAAACGAAATCGTAAAAGAATTGAATGCATCTTCAAAAGACTATTTAAGTAAATAATATGGAAAGAGTCGGTTTATCCGGCTCTTTTTTCTTGATTTGGGTTTCAAATGTGAAAAAAATTCTTTTTAAAGGAAGAAAATTGGTCTTGATTCTCTCTTGGATAACTCACATTAATACAGTATAATATATATGAATTTTTATAGAATAATATTTTTAAAAAAGAAGGAGAACTAGATGAAAAGGTTTATTCATAAATTATCAACTACATTATTAATATTCACATTATTAACGAATCAAGTAGCGCCAACTTTTGCCTATGCGCAGGAGATTAGTGAACCTACAACAGTAGAGACAAGTAATACAGAAACTAGTGAAACACCAGCAGTTGAAACTACGGTAAGTACAGAAAATACTACTTCTGAAGCAAACGAAGCCGCAGCTACAGGTGCTTTAGGGGTAAATGCACAAATCGGTCAAGTAAAAGTAACTGCCACAAACTCAACAGGTAGTGACGAACAATATACAACAAAAAATCGTCAAGGGGATGTTCAATTAGACGGCTCTTTAGTGAGTGAATCTATTGTTGGCGGCTATATTGAGTTTACTTATCCTACAGAATATATCGAGAAATTTACAGTTGCGACTGGTGGACCAGTGATGAGCGTAGATAATTCGACACCAGGTCTATTAAAAGTATACTTGTCAGACATTACGCAAACAACCACAGCAAGTTTTCCTTTTACATTTAAATTTAAGGACCGTGTAACTCCAGAAGGTTATACATTCTCTCCGAAAATCGTGTTAAAAGATAGTACTGGAAACACATTAAAGGAAGTAACGGATTCATTAATTTATAAAGTAAAAGTCGATAAACAGTCATTGTTTAAATATAACGGCACAAATACTACACAAGCGTATACTATTAATAACCGTGAAATTTATGGTGGGAAGGCAACGGGGGAAGCAATTACAAAAGCCTCAGATGTTACTTTCCAATTTAGTTTATCAACGAATACTTTAGGTGGTGGACAAACTCAAAACTGGGGAAATGGAAAAGCACAGACACGTGCTGCAAAAACAATTACAATTACCGACACATTACCAACATATGAAAAAGCTGACGGGACTACAGGAACAGCTGTCTTTGATCCTGCAAAAAATCCAGGATGGACATTAAATGCAGATAGTACTGTTAGTAAAACCATTACTGGTAGCGACACTCTAAATGACACAAATAGTGAAGCGGAACTTGCTTTACGCGAGGAGAGACTTGTTTTAAGTTTTCCAAATGCTAAAACAAAAACGAACATTGTTAATAACGCAAAAACAGAATTGACGTTTATTCAACACGGAGAATCAGAACCAAAATTAACAGTTAGCGATGATATTCAATTTAAACTCATTGGACAATTGATTAGTGATTCTTCTTTCCGTAAATCTAATAACGATAAACAAACTTTAAACGTTGATGCTGGTGCTCCAGATACATCTGTAGCGACATGGATTCTTGGGTTTACGAATACTTCTCCAAGTACAATTTCTAAATTAACATTAGTTGATGAAGACTTAGATGAAAGAATGTATTTCTACTCAGTCGGTTCTCCTGTTTCCAATGCACCATTTGATATGGATGTATATGGGGTAAAAGCAGATGGTACCGAAGTGAAATTAGGAAGTATTGCTAAAGGTAGTAAACAAATTGTGATTGTAGACGAAGATGCCTATAATAAAGTCACAAATCAAGCAAAACAAATTTATGCAGGAACTTTAAAGAAAGATGCCTATCAAAAAGTAAATCGTACTTATGACAGTATAAAAATAAAGCTTCAAGATGGGAAAGTTCTTCAAGCAGGAGAAATTACATCTACATTTATCCAAACGAAATTATTAAATCCATTTGACGAGACTGAACGTAAAGAACCTGTTAGATACAATAATAGTATGCATGCAGAAGGTTTAGTGGATGGCTATGGGGAAGACGGAAAATTCTCTACAAACAAGAGTGAATCATACGAAGATGTAAAAGTGAAAGAAGAAGAAATTCGTATTTCTAAGATTACTCGTTCAAATCCTACAGGTGATTTAGGAGAAGTTGTTGAATATAGTGTTACTGCTGATTTTAGTAACTTATCAGTCAACCGTCGTGTAAATGGAGCTCAAGTGATTGATGTCTTACCTGAGGGAATCACTTATGAAGGGTACTATATTGATAAAAAAGAGCATAGAAACATGGTGAAGGGTGAACCAAGAGTCGTTGAAAATTACAATGGAAGCGGTCGCCAAGCAGTAATTTTTGAGTTGAAGGATCTCGATTTCTACAATGACAAAACGATTGGTCGTGACTTTACAGCAATTGTTTCAGCAACAATTACGAAAGAGGCAATGCCAACAGCCATTCAGAAAGCTGATGATTATAAGAAAAATACAGATAACCATGTATTTCTAGTTGCAAAAGAGTTTTCTCCTTTAGCAAGTAATGTAACGTCTCAAACAATGTTAGACAATGTGTTTAAGATTAAGACACCAGATGGAAAAGTTCCAGATAAAATTGTAGCAGCAAAATCTTCTACGATTGTAAACTTACCGACTGAAATTCGTTCTGAGAAATTTATTTCGACAAAAGATGGAAGTTGGACGCAAGAGTTAGTTCAACACAACTATGGTCAAGAGTATAAATATCAGTTACAAACGAAAAACTATAGTACGTATGATATTGAAACATTTACGTTGTATGATCGTCTTCCGTACGCAGAAGATCAAAATGGTTCTGGATTCACTCCGGTTCTCACAAAAGCTTTAAACGTTGAAAGTAAATATACCGTTTATTATCATACGTCAACAAGCTTGCCAAATTCTCCATATGATGCAACGCAGGCGAGTGGCTGGGTCACAGCAGATCAAATTGCTGATTTTACAAAAGTAACATCCATCAAGGTTGTATTGAATAAAGGTGAAAAGATTGTTCCAGGAGAAGTTGTGAACTTCCTAGTGGATATGAAAACTCCGGAATATGCTGATGGCGCAACAGATACATTAACAGCAACGAATGTATTTTATACAAACCGTAATGCTGAAAATCCATCTGTTTTTGGTGAAACAAATACTGTCACAAATCAATTGCCACAATACATTCCAGTTGCCAAAATTTGGAATGGGGAAAAAGATGCTTCTATTTCAAGTATTAAAGTAGAACTAAGCCGTGCAAGTAATCCGGATGTTGTTCTTGCAACAATGGTCTTAAATGATGCCAACGAGTGGAAAGGTGTCTTTAAACTTACAATTGACGGTAAGGCACTTGACCCAACAGTAACTGATTATCAAGTGAAAGAAGTCATCGATGAAAACTATGGTAAAGATTATGATACAGTCATTACTGGTGAAGCCACTCAAAAAGAAGGATTTACAATCACAAATACACGTAAAACTACAATGCATACTGTTAAAAAAGTATGGGAAGATAATGACAATAAACTTGGCTTACGTAAAGCGATTAAAGTTCAATTGAAACAAAATGGTGAAAATTATGGTGAAGCCATTGAATTGTCAAAGGCGAATGATTGGAAATACACATTCAAAGAATTGCCTGAGTCTAATAAAGGTGTCGCTTATGAGTACACAGTTGAAGAAGTGGATATTCCAGAAGGATATACGCATGAAGTGACAACAGAAGGGACAAACTCAGTTATTACTAACCGTATTCTTTCAGCCATTAAGCAAGACCTAACGTTCAAAAAAGAATTAGAAGGTCGTGATTTAGTAGAGGGAGAATTCACATTTAATCTATTAGATGAAAATGGAAATGTTATTCAAACGGCCAAGAATGCCGCTGATGGAAGCATTACCTTTAAAGATGTGGCATTCGAAAAGGCTGGAACTTACAATTATTCAGTAGTAGAGGTTAGTGGTGATGATGCGCAAATCACTTACGATAAGAGCGTTAAAAAGGTATCAATTGAAGTGAAACAAGAAGATAAAGCGTATGTTGCTACAGTCACTTATGATGCAGATACAACGTTTAAAAACAAGTATACGGCACCAGCTGTTCCAACTCCTGAACCATCAAAACCACAAAAAGATTTACCAAACACAGGTACATCACCACAACCATCAAAACCACAAAAAGATTTACCAAATACTGGTACATCATCACTTGTAAGTACAATGTTTATTGCAACTTTACTAGTAATGATTGCTTTAGGTTTTGTTTTTACAAACAAACAAGAGAATTAATAATATAAATCTGAAAAGATCGATTAGTTGTATGGCTAATCGATCTATTTATTTAGCAATTGAAAGCCTTTTGATTATTTGCAAATTTTTCTATAAATGAATTGACTTTAATGCGTTTCAAGAATACAATAATGATATGTGTTAAATCACATTTAACCATAAAAATTATCAATGCAATTTATTTTGATTAAAAATTAAATAGAGACGGAGGTGACTCAATGGACTCAGTAGTAGTAGGTGGCCTCGCGATCTTAGCTTTAATAATTGGAATTGTTGCTGGATATATTGGTTTCAAATCAAATTACGAGAAAAAGTTAGTAGCAGCTCGCGAATCGGCTGAAATGATTATCAAAGATGCAGAAAAAGATGCTGACCGTTTAAAAAAGGAAGTATTATTA
>CAUQUY010000051.1:0-9510 GCA_963521405.1 uncultured Streptococcus sp. | reverse complement strand
GTGCTAGTATAGCCAAAGTCATATTCGATTTATCAGATTATTTAAATCAGTACATTCAATTGATATTGCAGTAGATGGATAGAGAGTTTTTGGAGGTTATTTAATGGATAAGATGATCGTGCGCGGTGGCGATACACGTCTTCAGGGAACAGTAAAGATAGAAGGCGCTAAAAATGCGGTATTACCGATTTTAGCAGCAAGTATTTTAGCAGATAAAGGCGTTACGCATTTAACAAATGTACCGAACTTATCAGACGTACATATGATGTTAAACGTATTAGGGAGCTTAAACGTCTTAAGTACATTTGACGAAGAAGAAAAGGCAATTACATTAAATGCCACAAAAGATATTACAACAACTGCAGCATTTGAATACGTAAGTAAAATGCGTGCGTCAATCGTTGTAATGGGACCATTATTAGCACGTTTTGGACATGCACGTGTTGCAATGCCTGGTGGATGTGCTATCGGAAGTCGTCCAATCGACCTTCACTTAAAAGGGTTCGAAGCAATGGGTGCGACAATCGTTCAAACAGAAGGTTATATCGAAGCGCATGCGGAAGAACTTCACGGAGCTCGTATTTACTTAGATTTCCCATCTGTTGGAGCTACTCAAAACATTATGATGGCTGCGACTTTAGCAAAAGGAACAACATATCTCGAAAACGTAGCGCGTGAACCAGAAATCGTCGACTTAGCAAATATCTTAAATAAGATGGGTGCGAAAATTGTCGGTGCCGGAACTGAAAACATGCGTATTGAAGGGGTAGAACGTTTGGATGGAACGATTCACTCTATTATCCCAGATCGTATTGAAGCGGGTACATTCATGGTAGCGGCTGCCGTTACAAAAGGCGATGTGTTTATCGAAGATGCGATTGCAGAACACAACCAACCATTAATTTCTAAATTAGGCGAAATGGGTGTTCAGTTTATCGAAGAAGAAGACGGAATCCGCGTTATCGGTCCAGATGAGTTGAAACCAACTGACGTGAAAACTTTACCTCACCCAGGATTCCCAACAGATATGCAAGCACAAATGACAATTGCACAATTATTAGCAACTGGTACAAGCACAATGACGGAAACAGTGTTCGAGAACCGTTTCAACCACTTAGAAGAAATGCGACGTATGGGTGCGCAATTCCGTATTGACTCACATACAGCTGTGATGACTGGTGCCTCAGTATTGTCAGGTGCTGAAGTACGTGCTACAGACTTACGTGCTGCGGCAGCGTTAATCATCGCTGGAATGGTTGCAAAAGGATATACACGCGTAACAGACTTACAATTCTTGGACCGTGGATATTATGAGTTCCATCAAAAATTACGTGCATTAGGCGCAACGATTGAACGTGTGGACGAACCAGACGGACAAGCATTTACTCACGAAGACTTAGAACGTTTATTCGCAGTTTAAAAAAATAAAGAGACAGTGCAAGAGAAATCGTAAATGATTCCTATGAATCCTTACAGATATCTTCATCATTACGGTAACGTTGCACCGGTTCGAGCCTTAAAAGTCTCTCACCTTTAAATCCTCAAAGCAGGCGTATGGAATAAAATTCCTACGCCTGCTTATTCGTTTTAATGCGAAGTCACGTTACTGTAATGATAGAATCTGTAAGTTTCTAGTCATCATTTACGTTTGCAACTGCACTTTAATTATTTTACGAATAATCTTTAAATCTTCTTGCTCCAATAATAAAAACACGCAATATAAGATTTAACCAATATAAGGTATACCTTATATTGATAAAAATAATTTGGTATTTTAAGTAAGTTTTTTAAGGAGAAATAGTAGGCGATGGTATCCTTTAATTTTTCGTAAAGGTGTGTAGTTTTTATGTGGTTTTAAAGGGTTTTATGGTACAGTATAATAGACTCAATTTAAAAGGAGGATTGTAATGAACGAAGAATTTAACAATCAGAATCATGACGAAGAAAATATCGAAGTCGAACAAGACAATGAACTCGAGCACCGTCATACTGAAGAACCACAAAAACAATCCATTATAAAGAGTATTTGGAATCATAAAATCATGATGGCGATTCGTCGCTTTTGGAGAAAATTTCATGTCACGAAGCTACTTCTTGCAATGATGCTAACGGTAGTCACACTATTTACGGGATTTTTAGTTTATTCCGCAAAGACAACCGATGTGAGTGGCTTACGTGCTGGGATGGTCCAAGTGACGGAAGTATATGACCGCAATAACCAAGAAGCCGGCGTACTGAATATCAATAAAGGGGAGTTTTTAACGATAGACCAGATTTCTCCGAATATGATTAACGCGCTTGTTTCGACAGAGGATAAACGTTTCTATGACCACCATGGATTCGATCCGATGGGGCTGCTTCGTGCGACATTTGGCCTGTTAATGAACCGTGGCCGAGTGACGGGTGGAGGAAGTACCATTACGCAACAATTAGCCAAGAATGCGTTCTTAACTCAGGAACAATCGTTTATGCGAAAAGCGAAAGAGCTCTTCTTGAGTTTCGAGTTGGAGAAGAAATATTCCAAAGACCAAATTTTGGAGATGTATTTAAATAATGCTTATTTCGGAAATGGGGCGTACGGAATTGAAAATGCGTCGCTTCGTTATTTCGGAAAGAGTGCAAAGGATTTAACCATCAGTGAAGCGGCTGTTCTTACAGGAAGCTTAAAGGCACCGAATGTGTATAATCCGATTGACGATATGGAATCGACGGTGAAACGCCGTGCGACCGTTTTACAGTTGATGGTCGATAATGGCAAAATCACGCAAGAAGAAGCCGATAAAGCTGCCGCTGAAGTGATTACCGTGACGGATACGTATGAAGCGAATGCTCGTTATAAATATCCATATTATTTCGATGCGGTAATTAATGAAATTACAACGAAATACGGAATCAGCGAAGAAGACTTGCTGAACAAAGGATATAAAATCTACACAGGTCTAGACCAAAATATGCAAGCAGATTTGGAAGAAACCTTCTCACACAGTTGGTTATTCCCGAAAGCGAGTGACGGTACGGTTGCTCAAGCGGCTTCGATTGCCATGGATCCGCAAACTGGTGATGTCCTTGCAACAGTAGGTGGCCGTACTAACGAGAAACACACTTTCCGTGGATTTAACCGTGCAACACAGCTTCAGGCGCAACCAGGGTCAACATTCAAACCATTAGCCGTATATACTCCGGCTCTTGAAGAAGGATATCAACCTAATTCTGTTCTAGTGGACGAGAAACGTTCGTATGGTTCAGATAAATATACGCCTGAGAACTGGAATAAAAAGTATCAAGGAACTGTGACGATGACGGAAGCCTTGAACCACAGTTGGAATGCTCCTGCTGTATGGTTACTCGATAAAATCGGATTGAAGAAAGGAATCGAGAAGGTTCATCAGTTCGGAATCGAAACGGATCCAGGAGATGAGTACTTAGGGATTGCCCTTGGAGGACTTACAAAAGGGGTCTCTCCAGAACAAATGGCTTCTGCCTATACAGCCTTTGCCAATAAAGGTGTTCGTGTGCAACCACGTTTTGTAACGAAAATTGTGGACGCAAATGGTAAAGTCGTTGTAGACAACACAGCAGCGAAGGAAAACCGTGTGACAACGGAAGAAGTGGCTAAGAAGATGACAAGTATGCTGTTAACCGTGTACGGTTCAGAAGGTCTTGGCGCACCATTTTCACCAGCTGGTAAGACGATTGCCGGTAAAACAGGGACAACCGAAGCTATCAATAATGACAATGGTTCTCGTGACCAATGGATGATTGGATATACACCAGACGTAGTTGTCGCAACTTGGATGGGATATGACCAATCAGGAAATTACTCTTTATCAGCTTCGAGCCGTGAAGGAGTAGGGCCGCTCTTTAAACTAGAGATGGAAGGGTTGCTTCAATTCACCGCGAATACACCATTTAATGTAGAAGCCGTGAAGACAAAACAAAATAATCAAAACAACAATACGAACAACGGTGTCGATCAATTCATCAAAGACGCTCAAAAAGCGGGCGAACAAGTTTGGAATCAAATCCAAGAATGGGGTAAAAACCTCTGGGATAAATTCAAGAATAGATAATGCGAACGTACGTACGTATTAATAGTTTAGCTATACAAAATATGGTATAATAAAAGAGTATTTTAAGGAGGAAGAAACATGAGTAATATTTATGATACAGCCAATCAATTAGAGCGTGACTTACGCGAATTACAAGAATTCAAAACAGTAAAGGAAAGCTTCGAAGCGATTTATGCTGACGAAACAGCAAGAACTTTATTTGAAGAATTCCGTACAGTGAATGTCGAGTTACAACAAAAACAATTCTCAGGACAAGAAATCACTGAAGAAGATATTCAAAAAGCACAAGAATTAGGACAAAAAGTGTCTGAAAATGAGCATATTAAAGCATTAATGGAAGCTGAGCAACGTTTGAATACAATTATGCAAGATATCAACCGTATCATCACAAATCCATTACAAGAGCTTTATAGCGCAAAATAATCAATTTTAAACGGTTTTATTAAGAATCGATCCAAAGCATATTTTCTTTGAACGCACAACAGACGGTTCAGGAAAATATGCTTTTTTTGAAGAAAAGAAAGGAGCAACGTATGGTGAAATTCATCCACGCTGCCGATGTCCATCTAGGGATTATGGTTGCCGGTGTCGGAAAGAGCCAAAAGGAAATCGCTAGAGAGTTAAAGCAAGCGGCGTTTGATGCCTTTGAAAGAGTTATCGATACAGCGATTGAAGAAGAAGTCGATGCGCTTGTGTTGGCGGGGGACCTATTGGATAGTTCTCGTACCTTCGTCAAAGAAAAATTGTTCTTGCAAAGTCAGTTGAATCGTCTAGCACCTTTTGGAATTCCTGTCATTGTAGCGCTTGGGAATCATGATGCGGGGAGTGCGTACGTTTCTGGAGAGCATATTTATACTTTGGGGAGTGCCGTTGAAACGATTGAAGTGGAGACGAGAAACGGAGAACGTGTGGCCTTTAGTGGGTTTAGTTATGAGGTTCCTGTTGTAGCTACGAGGAAACTTCAAGAGTACCCTGCAAAGAGTGCTAATTGTGACATTCATATTGGGGTCTTACATGGAGAACTGACGACTGCACAAGGTCGTTATGCGCCATTTTCGATTCCTGAACTAAGAGAAAAAGGCTATGACTATTGGGCGCTCGGACATATTCATAAGTGCCAAGAAGTCTCTAGCCAGCCATGTGCGTGGTATAGCGGTACGACGCAAGGAGCGGACCGTAAAGAGAGTGGTCCAAAGGGAGCTTTGCTGGTAGAGATTTTGCCAGGGAAAGCTCCAGAAGTTCGCTTTATTGAAACGAGTACGATGGATTGGACGGAGGTAGAACTTGCTATCAGCGAGACCGATCGTTTAGAAACTTTACCGTATCTCATCGTAGAGGCACTACCAAATCCATCGAAACGTAGTCTTGTGACGCTACATTTACGAACGGAAGAATCAATCTATTCAAGAGAGGATTTAAAACAACTGACAGAAGTTGTGAATGGGTTATTAGAAGAAAAACGTAGCCTTGTAACGGTGATGAGTATTCGAGAACAAGTTACAAAACCGCTTCGAGGGGCTTCTGGAATTTCTCTTGTGGGAGACGTGGATGCGTCACTCTTTTCTGAAATGGAGATTGCCAAGAGTGGGTTTTCGAATCAGCTGATGAGCGACTTCCTGCAAAAAGAAGATGTCCAAGAAGAGATTCATGAACGTGCACTTCGCTTATTAGAAGCTCGCTTTTCGGGAAGGGAGGAAGGGTAATGTACATTTCAAAAATCGAAATCGATCATTTTGGAAAATGGGAACATGCGACCTTTACTTTCCATCCGAACTTGCAAGTCGTGCAAGGCCTAAACGAATCTGGAAAGACGACCCTTCGACGTTTTATCGAACAAATGCTTTTTGATTTTAAACAAAAGAAGAATGGCGTTTATCCTTATCAACCGCTCCATACGAATACACGTGGCGGACGGATGTGGATTGAAGATGAAGGGCTTGGAGCTCTAATCATCGAGCGTAGTGCTGTGGGTTCTCAGAGAAAACTCGTTTTAAGGAGTGCAGAAACTGGACAAGAGCTGCCTGAAACGATGCTAGACCGAGTTCTTCATGAGTTAACGATGAATGAGTACCATTCACTCTTTGGATTCAATGAAGAGGAATTACAAAATAATGCGTTTGGAAGCGAAGAGGAAATCCATCGCTTCCTGTATAGCTTGAGCGTTATGGGGCATAAGGGTGCCTATGAGGAGAGTCAAAAGCTACTTGCCGAGGCGGATAAGTTGTTTCGTCCGCAAGCTAAAAAACTCGAACTCAACGAACGAATGGACCGACTCGAAGGATTAACAAATCAATTGGCACAAACTAAAGGCGAAAATGCGCTTTATGAAGGCTATGTGAGTACTATCCAAGAGCTTCAAAAAGAAGAAGCGGAATTATCTGAAAAATTACAAGACACAGAATCTAGACTCGATGTCTTAGAGAATAAGCTCACTCATTTTGATGCCTTAGAAGAATTCCGTGCAATGGAGGGACTACAAGAGTTTCCAAAAGACTACGACCATAGTAAAGCTGTGGAAGCCAATAATACTTTACGTTCCTTTGAAAAAGAACTCGAACGTACAAAAATCGAATTGGAGCAGGCAAAAGCGGAAGCAGAAGCACTTGGAGAACTGGTAGAGGATTCGACTCTTGAGGCGCTTTACGCGAAGGCTCAAGGTGCAGCAGCGGTAGAAGAGCGTGCCTTTGAATTGGAACGTGAGTTGAAGACACATCCAGGGAATATCGGTGTGCAAAGTGAAGAGGCCAAACCATTTACAGATGCTGAATTAGCCGAATTAGATGCCCTTCAAGGTGAAAAAGAACATGCCGGGCAGTTCCGAGCAGGGCTTCTTATTGGACTTGTTGGGATCATTGCCATTATCGTGGTTGGATTTTTAACGAACCAAGTAGTGCTAGGTGTTGGGGTTGCTGCAACACTTGGAATTGGTGGAGGTTTCTTCTTACAGAAAAATGGAAAAATCCTCGCACCGAAAACGAATGCAGTAGATGAGAAAGTTCAACTGCTCCTTTCAGGGAAAGGAATTGAAGCAACACTAGACGAAGCAAGACGATTTGTGCGAAGAAATGAAGGACGAAGCGTCAATGATTTCTTACAAAAGAAGGCGCAATTCGTCCAGTTGGAACAAAGACTAGATGCCTTTAAAGAAGAAAGTAAAGACTTCTGGGACGAAGAACAAATCACTCCTCCAGCTACGGTGGAGCAACAGCTACGTATTATCCGGGAGACATGGATGGCTTCACAAAAACGAGTGGCAAAATTAGAACAACTTCAAGAAAGTATCTTAAAGAAAGAACGCCATTTTGCACAATTGGAACAAGATACAACAGAAGTGCGTGAAGACTTACAATCGGCGATTTCATCCCTTGGAATCACTTCGGTAGAAGATTTTAGAACCCAGTTGCCTACACTAGACAATCGTGTAGCCTTAGTTCAAAAGAGAGCGTATATCGAAAAGCAAGTCGCACTTTTTACGAATGAAGAAAAAGAAAGCTTAGAACGACAAATGCTTGAAGAGGAAATTCAAGACGAGTCCTTCACGAAGGCGCAGTTGGAAAGTAAACGGAAAGAAGTACGTGACCAATTGGCAAGTACGAAAACAAAGGCCGAACTGCTCGAAGAAGATGACAATGCAGAAGCCCTTCAACTGGAAGCAGACTTTGAGCGATTCGAAGTGCAAGAGTCTATTAAGGATTGGGCAACGCAAGTGTATGCAGCCAAATGGATCTTGAAGCAACTGGAAGAAAAAGTCCCCACAAGAGTGTCATTGATTTTAGATGAGGCGAGTCGCATCTTTAGCAGGCTTACGATGGGGCAATATACGAAAATTCTCTTAACGGATACGCAGGCGAAGGTGCAGCAGGCAAACGGCCAATGGATGGAAGCTTTCTATCTGTCAAAAGGAGCCTTAGACCAACTGTATGTGGCAATTCGTTTTGCCTTTATTTTCCAATTAGCGAAGAAGATGAAAATTCCAGTGTTAATCGATGATGGATTCGTCAATTTTGATAGAGAACGCCTATCGATTATGTTAGAATTAATGGAAGAGCTATCACGCGTAACACAAGTTTTTTACTTTACAACGGAAGTTCCGCTTCAGTTACCTAAAGAGAATGTACTGAAGTTAGGGGAAAGAGAAAGAAGGTAAATCATGACAAAAAAATTATATGAATACAATGTGGACGAGAGTTTTGAAATCTGCCTATTGATTAAATCTGCAGATGTGCGCATGGCAAAAAATGGCAATCCGTTTATCGCCTTCACGTTCCAAGATCAATCAGGTCAAATGGACGGAAAATATTGGTCTGCCACGTCAGATGATATTGCAAAATACGTACCAGGAAAAGTAGTAGTTGTAAACGGAAAACGCGAAATGTACAATAATTCGCCACAAATAAAAATTGTCAACCTTCGACTTACTGACGCTTCAAAAGGGGAGCCGACATCTGCGAGCCATTTCGTAGAACATGCTCCAATGACGAAGGAAGAAATGGAAGAAGAAGTGAACCAAATCATGTTCGATATTACAAATCCATATTTGCGTCGTATCGTGCATAATATCTTGAAAAAATACCAAGAAGACTTCTTCGAATTTCCAGCAGCGAAACGTCACCACCATGCGTTTGTAGGTGGGCTAAGTTTCCACACAGTATCGATGTTACGCCTTGCTAAAGCCATCGCAACACAATACACCCAAATCAACCGTTCATTATTATATTCTGGTGTGATTTTACATGATATTGGTAAAACGATGGAATTAACAGGTGCAATCGGCACTGAATACACACTTAAAGGGAACCTACTTGGTCACATTGTGATTATGGACGAAGAGATTACAAAATCCTGTGAAGAACTTGATATCGATGAAAATCAAGAAGATGTGCTTTTATTAAAACATCTCGTTTTAGCTCACCACGGCAAACTCGAGTACGGGTCACCAGTACGTCCGCAATTATTAGAAGCAGAAGTATTACACCATATCGACTTGTTAGATGCGACGATTACAATGATGTCAAATGCACTCGATAAGACAGAACCAGGCGCATTCTCAGAGCGCGTATTCGGTTTAGATAACCGCTCGTTTTATAAACCATTATCCCATGAGTAAGAAAAAAAGTTTGAAAGTAAGCGTAAATTGATAAGCCATCAATATTACCAGCAATGCTCCAACCGACATTCATTTAATCGAGGTGTGAAATGAAAACAGTGGGTTCAAAAAAACTATTAAAATTGATTTTACAATTTGCGATAGGCCTTGTATTATTCGGTCTATTATGGATTTTGTTTAGTTTTACTCGTCCAAAATATAATGATGATGCTTTGTTTTCTTATGAAATCATCAATCAATCAGATCAGAATATTGAAGAATTGATTATTGGTGAATATTCTCAGAACGATATTAACTCTCCAGAAGATCGAGTGTATTTAAAAAATCTAGCAG
>CAUQUY010000050.1:0-9743 GCA_963521405.1 uncultured Streptococcus sp. | reverse complement strand
TGGTAAGACAGAACTTGCGAAAGCTCTGGCAGAAGATTTATTCGACTCAGAAGACCATATGGTTCGTATCGACATGAGTGAATATATGGAAAAACATTCAGTGTCTCGTTTAGTGGGAGCTCCTCCAGGATATGTTGGATATGAAGAAGGAGGCCAATTAACAGAAGCTGTTCGTCGTAATCCATATACAATCGTTCTTTTAGATGAAATTGAAAAAGCACATCCAGATGTATTTAATATCTTGTTACAAGTATTAGACGATGGACGTTTAACAGATTCTAAAGGACGAGTAGTAGACTTCAAGAATACAGTAATGATTATGACAAGTAATATTGGTTCACAATTCTTGCTTGAAACACAAGGAGATACAATCGATGAAGAAACTCGTACGGCAGTTGAGGGCGTTCTAAAAGCAACCTTCAAACCAGAGTTCCTAAACCGTATCGACGAAACAATCTTCTTCACGCCGCTTTCTAAAGACAACATTCGTGGTATCATCACGAAGATGTTGAATCAATTAGCAGTACGTGTGGAAGATCAAGAAATCGTCTTAAGCTTTACAGATGAATTGAAAGATTGGATTGCAGATAATGCGTATAATCCAGTGTATGGTGCTCGTCCAATTGCGCGTTACATCCAACGTGAAATTGAAACACCACTTGCTAAAGAAATCATCCGTGCAAGCATCCTTCCAGGAGACAAAGTGAAATGTGATTTAGGTATTGATCACGTGACATTTGAAGTCATCGGAAAGAATGAATAATAAGTAAAAAGAAAACGCAATGGGCATTTGTCCATTGCGTTTTTTGTGTTTTATTTATCTTCTTGAACGCGGCGTTTTCTGACTCCCCAGAATTGGAAGTAGTCGGTACGGATGGCACCGTTATAGAGTTTGCGTTTCTTAGTCGCTTTTTGTCCGTAATGATCTTCGAACGTTAAGTCGCTTGTTAAGATGTACTTACTCCAAGTTGTCAGTGGAGCATACGTTTCACCCATTTGTTTATAGATGGCTTGAGCTTGTTCTTCAGAAAGAAGACGGTCTCCATATGGTGGGTTTGCCACGATAATTCCATTTTCTTTCTTAGTACGGAAGTCCTTCAATTGCATTTGTTTGAATTCGATTTGGTCTGCGACACCTGCTTTAATCGCATTTTGTTTCGCAATTTCAATCATGGAGCCATCAATATCGGCACCAAGAATGTCGAGTTGAAGGTCAGTGCGGATTTCTTTTCTAGCTTCTTCTCTAACTTTATCGAAGACACCAGGAGTAAAGAAGGTCCATTTTTCAGCAGCAAATGAACGATTCAAACCAGGAGCGATGTTCTTACCGATAAGGGCCGCTTCAATTGGAATCGTACCAGAACCACAAGTAGGGTCATAGAATGGTTTATCAGGATACCAGCTTGTAAGCATCACAAGAGCCGCAGCCATGTTTTCTTTAAGTGGAGCGCCACCTTTTTCAGTACGGTAACCACGCTTAAAGAGACTTGTTCCGCTCGTATCGATTGTAAGAGTCACAACATCTTTTAAAATTGCGACTTCGATAGGATAGAGGGCACCAGTCTCAGGTAAGTGAGTACGTCGGTGGTAAGCCTCGCTTAAACGATTCACAATCGCTTTTTTAACGATTGATTGGCAGTTAGGAACACTGTGAAGAGTAGATTTCACAGATTTACCAGATACTGGGAATTCAGCATCGACTGGAAGAATTTTCTCCCAAGGAATCGCCTTTGTTTGTTCAAAGAGCGAGTCGAATGTTTTTGCAGTGAATTGTCCCATAATAATTTTGATGCGGTCTGCAGTTCGAAGCCAAATATTGGTGCGGGCGATATCGTAATCGTCACCTTCAAAGAAGGCTTTGCCGTTTTCTACTTGAACATCATAACCCATGTTGCGTAATTCTTTACCAACAAGAGCTTCAATCCCTGCAGCAGCAGTTGCTACTAATTTATATTTTGTCATAGATTTCTCCTTTATTCGTAAAAAGAGGAGTGGACACAAGGCCACACTCCTTACAATTCGCTAAAATCCTGAAGTAAACTTCTGTAAGCCATGTTCTGTTCCATTTAATAGCAGGATCTATTAAATTTCAGTAATCATCTGTCTACACATCATGTGTCTCTTTTTTCGTTCATTTCCTAGTAAGAGTGCCCCTACCATAAGTTTGGGTTGCTCGCTCGAGGGGTTTACCGCGTTCCACCAATTCCGTTTCCAAAATTGCTTCGTCACTGTGGCACTTTCAAGAATACTAGAGCATAGCATTGCCGTAGCTCGTTTTTCTGCCGTCAACCTAAAGTTGCCTTAGCTTATTGTTTCGCTAAGCACGATCACTACAAGCATCTCAGCCAGTGCGAGCATGGACTTTCCTCAGCAAATTAATGCCGCGATTACTCAAAGTTTACTAAATTTAAAAAAGCTAGTTATATCAAATTTGATATATTAATAATTATTGTCGCGTACTGGTGTGATTACGCGAGTTTTGTAGAAATCATCATCGTCTTCTGCAACATCTTGAGAAGGAGAAGAGTAGCTGTCTTCTTCTAATTTAGAATCGAAAACGTGTTTTTCTAAGTTTGATAAACGTTTTAAGATATCGAAGTTTGTAACTCCTGATGAAGATACATTGCTTGAACGGTTAGTTTTTGAAACAGTTGCTTGACGAGATAATTCGTCTACTTTAGTTAATAAGCGTTCGTTTTCAGCTTGTAGGAAGCTAATTTCTTTTTGGAATGTGTCATAATCACGAATAATTAAATCTAAAAATGCATCGACTTCTTCAATGTCGAATCCTCTGAATGAGCGTTTGAATTGTTTTTGTAAAATATCTTTTGTACTTAATGAAATACGTGCCATAATTGCTTTCCCCTTTTTTAATCTGTCAAATAGTCATTAATTAATTTATCTTCTTAATGATACTAAAATCCATGGAAAAATACAAATAGGATAGGGTTATTTTTAGTTATTTTTAATGAAATTTGTTATAATTTTTAAAAAATACAAGTAAAGAAGAGGGTTAACATGAACTGGTTAGAAGTTACAGTAAATACGCATTCTGAGAGTGTCGAAGTCGTAAGTTCGATTTTAATTGAATTAGGATCAAAAGGAGTTTCTATCGATGACCCTCAAGACTATTACCGATTAACAGATGAACAATTAGAATGGTTGAAAGTACAACAAAAAGACTTATATGAAACGGATACCGTGATTGTGAAGGGTTACTTCCAACCAAGCCAATGGACTGAAGATGCGAAAGTCCAATTAGACGAACAATTGAAAGAGCTAAAAAGTTACGGTCTACAAACAGGACCATTAACCGTTCGTGTTAGTGAAGTTGGAGAAGAGGACTGGGCAACGGCATGGAAGCAATACTACTTCCCAGTACGTGTGACACGTTACTTAACTGTTGTTCCTAGTTGGGTAGACTACGAGAAAGAACAAGAGGATGAGCTCTTAATTGAATTAGATCCAGGTCTTGCGTTTGGAACAGGGACGCATCCAACGACACAGCTTTCACTCACAGCGCTTGAACAAACGATTCGTGGCGGGGAAAGTGTGCTAGATGTGGGCACTGGTTCAGGTGTTTTAAGTATCGCTTCTAAACTCTTAGGAGCTGGACGAGTAACGGCCTTTGATATTGATGAGATGGCTACACGTGTGGCCAAAGAAAACATTGCATTGAACCCAACGATTGGGGAAATCGATGTCTATGAAAACAACTTACTTGTTGGTGTAGACCAAAAGAGTGATTTAATCGTAGCCAATATTTTAGCGGAGATTTTAGTGCAGATGCCTGAAGATGCTTATCGTAATTTGAATGATAATGGAACATTAATCTTATCAGGAATTATCGAATCAAAAGCAAAAGAAGTACAAGAAGCATATGAAAAAGCTGGCTTCACTCTAGTAGAACGCATGACGATGAAAGAGTGGAATTGCTTTGTAATGAAAAAGGATGTTGAGTAATGCAACGGTATTTTGTTAAAGGAAATGTCACTGAAACAACGCATTCGCTACAGTTCTCAAAAGAGCAAGTACATCAACTGAAAAAAGTGTTGCGAGTTCGTGTGGGAGAACAGTTTGAAGTCGTGGATGATGACAGTCAATTAGCGATTGTTGAAGTGAGTGAATTAGAGCCATTTGAAGTGAAAGTGGTTGAACTTTTGGAGCAAAAAGTGGAGCTTCCTGTATCGGTTACGATTGCGGTCGGACTCTCTAAAGGAGATAAACTCGACTGGATTGTACAAAAGGCAACAGAACTTGGCGTAAGTGAAATCATTCCGCTCTCATTGACACGGAATGTGGTTAAATGGACTGGAGATAAGGCAGACAAGAAGATTGAACGCCTTCAAAAGATTGCCGAAGAAGCGAGCGAACAATCGCATCGCCTGAAAGTCCCATGTGTGACAAGTGTGATGACGCTAAAAGAGTTAGTAAATTACACAAGTGATTTCGAACAAAAATTGATTGCCTATGAAGAATCTGCCAAAGTTGGAGAAAGTCTTCAGCTCGTTAAAAGTTTGCAGTCCTTACAGGAAAACGAGCGTGTCATTTTTGTCTTTGGTCCTGAAGGTGGCATCGAAGAACAAGAAGTAGCGTTGTTAGAGGAAAGTGGATATATTCCATGTTCACTAGGTCCACGTATTTTACGTGCTGAAACAGCACCTTTGTATGCACTAGCAGCAGTTTCATATCAATGTGAGTTATTATAGGAACCAATAGTTGACGATAGTCTATTGTCGCGGTACTATTAGGAATACATTAGAGCGCAATGCTTAAGGAGTTTACAAATGTCTAAAAACAAGACTTATACCGCAGATGATGTCCTTGCAATGTGTAAGGAGTACATGAACGAAACACATATTAAATTTATTGAAAAAGCCATCTATTTTGCGACTTATGCTCATAAAGATCAAATTCGTAAATCTGGAGAAGCTTATATTGTGCATCCCATTCAAGTAGCTGGAATTCTTGCTGAATTAAAGTTGGATCCAGACACGATTGCGACTGGGTTTCTTCATGATGTCGTCGAAGATACTGGGTTTAGTATTGATGATATTGAATACGAATTTGGAAAAGATGTTGCATTTCTCGTTGAAGGTGTTACAAAACTAGGGAAAATTAAATATAAATCACATGCGGAGCAACAAGCGGAAAACCACCGTAAGATGCTTCTTGCGATGGCCAATGACCTTCGTGTAATCATGGTAAAATTGGCGGACCGTTTACATAATTTACGTACGTTAAAATTCCATAAGCCTGAAAAGCAACGCATGATTGCTGAAGAAACCCTTGAAATTTATGCACCGCTCGCACATCGTCTAGGGATGAATAAAATTAAGTGGGAATTAGAAGATACGTCTCTTCGTTATTTAAACCCACAGCAATATTATCGTATCGTACATTTAATGAATTCCAAACGTGATGAACGAGAAGAGTACATTAATACAACGATTGAAAATATTAAAGAAGCGACAAAAGATTTGGAAATTGATGCGGTCATTTACGGACGCCCAAAACATATTTATTCCATCTACCGTAAAATGAAGGATCAAAAGAAACAGTTTAGTGAAATTTACGACTTACTTGCAATTCGTGTATTAGTGGAAAGCATTAAAGATTGTTACGCCGTTCTTGGGGCCATTCATACAAAATGGAAGCCAATGCCAGGACGTTTTAAAGACTATATCGCGATTCCAAAGGCGAATATGTATCAGTCCATCCACACAACTGTCATTGGACCGGGCGGACGACCAGTGGAGATTCAAATCCGTACGTTCGAAATGCATCGAGTTGCCGAATACGGGGTTGCGGCTCACTGGGCATATAAAGAAGGAAATAAAGAAAAAGTGACGAACGATCCATTGCAAAAACAATTGGATTGGTTCAAAGACTTAATCGAACTACAAAATGAAACGAAAGATGCCAAAGACTTCATGAATAGCGTGAAGGAAGACATCTTCGGAGATAAGGTTTATGTCTTCACACCAAAAGGAGACGTTTCAGAACTTCCTTTAGGATCTGGGCCGCTTGATTTTGCATACAACATCCATACGGAAGTCGGAAACAAAACAGTTGGTGCCAAAGTCAATAATAAGATTGTTCCGTTGAACTATCAGTTGAAGACTGGGGATATCGTAGAAGTATTAACGTCTGCGAATTCATTTGGACCTTCTCGTGACTGGATTAATCTGGTTTATACGACTCGTGCAAAAAATAAAATCAAACGTTTCTTCAAGTTACAAGACCGTGATGAGAATATTATCAAGGGTCGCGAGTTACTTGAAAAACAAATTACAGAACTTGGATTTAACTTCAAAGACTTTATGACGAAACAGGGCATGAAAGATATTGCGGCTCGTTTCAACTTTGGAACAGAAGAAGATCTACTAGCATCGATTGGTTTTGGAGAAATCTCATACCAAACCGTTGCTAATAAGATGACGGACAAAGCGCGTAAGGAAATCGAAGATCAAAAAGTGGTCGAAACTGCTTTTGAGAAAACGACGACTCAAGGACAGAAGAAGGAAAGCCAAAAGATGAAAATTCGTCACGAAGGTGGCGTCATCATCGAAGGGGTGGACAATCTTCTCATTCGCCTAAGCCGTTGTTGTAATCCAGTTCCTGGAGACGATATCGTTGGTTATATTACAAAAGGTCGTGGAATCTCTGTCCATAGAAAAGACTGTCCAAATGTTCAACTTCCTGAGAGTGAACAAAACCGTCTAATCGAAGTGGATTGGGAAGATACAGCCAATACTGGTCAACAATACGATACAGAGTTGGTTGTTGAAGGATACAACCGTAATGGATTGTTGAATGAAGTCTTGAATGTCATTAACAGTACGACTAAATCGTTAAATTCTGTCAATGGTAAAGTTGATGCAAATAAGATGGCGACGATTTCTGTCAACATCGGAATTATGAATACACAGCAATTAGATTTTATTGTAGATAAAATCAAACAAATTCCAGACGTATATAGTGTACGTCGTGTGATTTCATAGGAGGAGTTCATGAGAATTGTATTACAACGAGTGAAGTCCGCTAGCGTAGCAATTGAAGGTTCAGTTGTTGGTGAAATCAACCAAGGATTCCTGTTATTAGTGGGAGTGGGACCTGATGATACTAGAGATGATGCGTCCTATTTAGCAAGAAAGATTGCTGGAATGCGTATCTTCAGCGATGAGAATGGAAAAATGAATCTGTCGATTGACCAAGTCGGCGGAAAGATTTTATCCGTTTCGCAGTTTACACTGTTTGCAGATACGAAAAAAGGAAACAGACCTTCTTTTACAGGAGCTGCGAGTCCTGAAGCTGCAAATAAGCTCTACGAAGAATTCAATGAAATCTTGCGCATGGAGTATGGGTTAATTGTTGAAACAGGAGAGTTTGGTGCGGATATGCAAGTCAGTCTTGTGAACGATGGGCCAGTAACCATCTTACTCGATACCAAAAATCAATAAAAAAAGAAAGCACAGGAGAAATCCTGTGCTTATTTATTTGGTTAAAAGGATTAAGGACGTTTGTTTTCTAAGTCCGTTCTTACGACTAAAACATCGCAAGAAGCATTACGAATGACATATTCAGATACTGAACCGATGAAGAGACGTTCCACCGCATTTAAACCAGTAGCGCCCATCATAATAAGGTCAATTCCGTAATCTTTTGTTAATTGTTTAGAGATAATTACTTTAGGAGAACCGTATTCAAGAACGGTTTCCACATCCGTGAAGTTATGAGCCTTAGCATCTTCTACGTATTCAGCAAATAAGTTTTCAGCTTGTTTACGAATCTCATCTGAGAAATTGCCTTCAAATCCAGTAGGTGTTTGAAGAGAACGAGTATCGATGACGTGTGCTAACACAAGCTTTGCATGATTTCGTTTAGCCACTTCAATGGCTTTGTCAAAGGCTAGTTTGGCTTCCTTGGAACCATCGATTGGAACGAGAATTTTTTCATATTCATGAAACATAAAATCACATCCTTATTCTTGATACCCTTATTATACACCTAAATAAAGCGAATGAAAAGGGAACCAAAACGGATAATATAGGGATTTCGGCAAAAAGAAAAACCACTCACGAAGAGTGGCCTAAAGTTAATAACTTTATATAGATTTCCAACGATGCCGTTTGATGTATTTGTTAGTTTGAACCCGCATCTAAAGCAGGTGGGCTTCTATGTATTACTTCCTAACTACCAAGTGAAAGGGCTTGTTATCTGTAATATCAATCTGAATCCCTAAAAAGTCGTAAATTGTTCGGTCAACACTTAGTAAATACCGCGCACATCTTAGATCTCTATGTCATTATAGTAGCACAAGAGTAGGTCGATTGCAATAAAAGTTTGGTACCGATTTCTTAAGAAATCACTAATTATTTTTGACGATATTTTTGGTATTGTTTCATCAATGCATCCTCATATGAAGAGGTTGGTTCTGCCTTGAAATACTCCTCATTTTTAAGCGCATCTGGCAAGTATTGCTGTTTCACGAAGTGTCCTGGATAGTCATGTGGATACTTGTAGCCAACGCCTCTGCCCAATTTTTGAGCACCTGAATAATGAGCATCTTTTAAGTGGTCTGGAATGCTAATCGCACGACCTTTTCTGACATCAGACAATGCACTATCGATTGAGCGAATAGCCGTGTTTGATTTAGGAGAAAGGGCGAGTTCGATAATGGCGTTTGCTAGTGGAATTCTAGCTTCCGGTAAACCAAGTCGTTCCGCAGCTTGCACAGCGGATACCGCGCGAGCGGCACCTTGTGGATTTCCTAGTCCAATATCTTCGTAGGCAATGACTAAGAGGCGTCTCATTAAACTTGTAAGGTCTCCAGCTTCCATTAAACGAGCAGCGTAATGCAAGGCTGCGTTTACGTCGGAACCGCGAATCGATTTTTGAAGTGCTGAGATGACATCGTAATGTTGGTCGCCGTCTTTATCATAAGAGAGTGCTTTTCTTTGGATACATTCTTCTGCAATTTGAATGGTGATATGAATCTTTCCATCGTCACTAGCTTCGGTTGATTTAGCGGCTAGTTCTAGTGCGTTTAGGGTGCTTCTGACGTCACCATTCGTGCTGCTTGCAAAATGATTTAGTGCCTCTTCTGTAACATCTAGATTTAGTTTTCCTAAGCCTCGTTCTTCATCTTCAATAGCCTTGATTAGTGCTTTTTTTATGTCGTCAGAAGAAAGTGGTTTAAGTTCAAATATTTGAGTACGGCTTCGAATCGCTGGGTTAATCGAAATATATGGATTCTCAGTAGTTGCTCCAACTAAAATAATTCGGCCATTTTCCAGATGAGGCAATAAGAAGTCTTGTTTCGTTTTATCAAGACGATGGATTTCATCGAGTAGTAAAATGACGCTACCAGACATCTTTGCTTCTTCAGCAACAATTTGTAAGTCCTTTTTTGTATCGGTGGCTGCGTTTAGCTGTCTAAAAGCAACTTTTGTACTTCCACTAATAGCGCTAGCGATACTTGTTTTCCCAGTTCCTGGAGGACCATATAAAATCATGGATGATAATTGTTTGGCCACAACCATGCGATTGATGATTTTTCCAGGAGAGACAAGATGCTCTTGACCAATCACTTCGTCAATCGTACGAGGTCGCATACGGTAAGCGAGCGGTTGATGGTTCATGACAGTTCCTCCTTAAATTTCTTTATGTTTAGTGTATCATAAATTGAAAGAATGATATAATAGGAAAGATTAAAACAACTTATTAGGACAATTAATAGT
>CAUQUY010000049.1:0-10107 GCA_963521405.1 uncultured Streptococcus sp. | reverse complement strand
TCACGAAGGTGAATACGTAATAAATCAATTCTTGGACCTTACGGATTTTATCATCACCATAATAGGAAATGATATTCAATGGGAATTAGAGGGAGTAGGAACTTGTTCCATACTCCCTCTTTGAGGCTTGAAAGATGAGAGACGAAGACTCGAATCGGTATCCTATTATGGTAATGATAAAAGTAATCCGTAAGGATTCCCAAGAATTGAATTAGCCACCCTATCCACCGAGTTTTTTAGGCATACTTTATCAATTGCACCCCCTTTTCAAAAGCATTACTATAATAAACGAATTAATTTTTAGGAGATGACTACTTTGCCATTATCTGCAACCGAGCGCCTTAAACAAGCTGAACGCGGTGCCATCTTAAGTATCTGCACCTACATCTTTTTATCTACTACAAAACTCATTGTCGGAAAGACCTTTAATTCGGAAGCACTCTTTGCCGATGGTTGGAATAACTTTACAGACGTAATTTCCTCCATCCTAGTATTCATGGGATTACGCTTATCGCAAAAACCAAGCGATGAAAACCACCCTTACGGACACTGGAAATTCGAAACGATCGCCAGCCTTGCCACTTCATTTATTATGTTCTTTATCGGGATTGAAGTCGTTCGCAATGCATTTCAAGAATTCCTCAATCCAGTAACAGAAGCTCCATCACTCATTTCTTCCATCGTTGGATTTTTCTCAGGGGTAATTATGATTGGTGTGTACTTCTACAATAAGAACTTAGCAGCACGTATTCAGTCTCTTGGTCTTAAAGCAACCGCCAAAGACAACTTAAGCGATGCGATGACGAGCTTCTTGACGGCCTTAGCGGTATTATTTGCTTCCCTCGGGCTACATTGGCTCGATAATATCATGGCCTTCGTAGTCGGCCTTTTAATTGTTCGCACAGCCTTTGAAGTGTTTATCGAAAGTGCATTTCAACTGACAGATGGATTCGACCAGACCGAATTGGATAATTATATCCCTGTTATCTTACGACATCCTGAAGTGAAAGATATTCGCGAAATTAAAGCGCGTCGATACGGATCAAATGTCTATATCGATTTAACCGTTTGTATGGATAAAGACCTATCCGTCTATAAGAGTCATCAAATCACTGAATTTATTGAAAGAGAACTTTATGATGAATTCGCTATTTCGTTTATCGATATTCACGTAGAACCTTATCAATTCTAAATAACAATCCCAATCACCGCTTTAGTGATTGGGATTTTCTGTTATTTAATCGTATTAAAGTTTAAGTTGAAGGCTTGCTTCACAGTATCACTGACTTCTCCAACTGGAGTCTTCGATACAAATTTTCCTTTGATGCAATAACGGTTTGACGCATTATAGTCATCGCAAGTAATGAGCGTAATCTCTGTCACGCCAGGTTGGTCGTTGATCACTTCTACTCGAGTTGGTTCGATCAATTCGACAGAAGTTGTTTCATATTCATAAACGTACTCTAAGTCAGTCGTATAAATTTTCTCTCCGACTTTAAGGTTCACAAGTGGTGAGAATAACAGTGTCATATCGCCAAAGTAATTATGGCTGGCAAGAGCGTAGTTTCCTTCACCCATCTTTTGAGTAGGTTTCATCGTTCCAGCACCTGATAATAACACTTCGTTGGCTAAGCCTTTATAGATTGGTAAGTTTAACTTCACACTTGGAATCGCGATTTGGCCAAGCGTTAAGAATTTTCCTTTGTCGAAATTCGCTTTTAATACTTTATCTAAATCAATCGCTTCTACTTTCGAGAAATCGAACTCTGCTTCCTCCGCCTCGTTGGCTTTCACTTCGGCTAAAGTAATATTTGAAGCAGCTTCAATTTGTTGACTTTGCAAGCGAGAAAGTAAGAACGTACGAATCGGACCAGCCGCAAATAATAGCCCTGCAATAATAAATAAAATTGTTGCTAGGAAGATGCGCCAGTTAAATTTCTTCTTTGGTTTCTTCGGTGTTTTTTGATTTCTTCTTTCTTCAATCTTTTCCATTTTCTATTCCCCTTTTTCTTTTGTACTCACAAGGATCCAATACCCTTTATCGAGTGCAATGCGTTCGACATTCCCAAAAACTTCTTGCATTTTCTTTTGCGCACTCGGAGCCCCTTGTTTTTTCTGAATCACGATGACGAGTTGCCCTTCTTCTACTAAGTGGTCGTAAGCCTCTGCTAAAATGCGATGCACGACTTCTTTTCCGGCACGAATCGGTGGATTACTAATAATCACTGAATAATCCTTCGCATGGACATTGTCATACGTATTGCTTTCGTGAATCGTCACGTTCTGAATTCCATTGGCCTCAGCATTACGCTTTGCTAAATCCATGGCACGTTCATTCACGTCGACCATTTCCACAGACATCTCAGGATAAGCCTTGGCAAATGACAATCCCATTGGACCATAACCGCAGCCGACATCTAGGAGGTTTCCTTGTGCAAGATGGGTTGGCACCTCATAAGATTCAATCAGCAATTGGCTTCCAAAGTCAATCGTGTTTTTCGAGAACACTCCATTATCACTAGCAAACTGGAATGTGAATTCCTTTAAAACATAGCTAAAATGTTTTTCTTGACTCTTACTATTCGGTTGATTTGTATAATAGTGATTCTGATTCATGAGCGTCTCCTTTTCTATTGGTCTTTGTCCATACTATCATAAATACCCCTTTTTCCAAAACAAAAAAACCCGCTGTTTGGGAACAGCGGGAAAAGGTTAGGAGGGTTTACTAATAAAAAAATGTTGGGAGTTCATTTTTTTACTTGGGAGAAGTAAACCTTAGGTGTTTTATTGGGTATGGTTAAATTATATTGGTCATTTATGAAAAAAATGTGAATTTAAAAAAATATTTATGTGAATTAATACTTTTTTTATATTTTCACATCATCGTATTCAGTACTTTTTTCGAATAAAGAAACGATATAAGGACACGTTGCATGAATTTTTAAGTTTTCATCTCTTGCAAAGTCTGCTAATTTGTCCACTAATTGACGTGCAACTCCTTGTCCGCGTAGGCTTGGATCCACAAATGTATGGTTTGCATCAATCACACCTTCTCCTTCTGGGATATACGTAATTTCTGCATCCATTTCTCCAGCTGCATTATAATGTCTAAACGCTTTTTCTTCTTTAATAAATTCCATTTGCAAATCCTCCTTTACAATTCTATCTATAGTATACGACTCAAACTATAGGAATACTAAGAAAGTGACTCAACATCGATTAGTAACATTTGTTAAACCTATTTTGCAACGACCTCATTTTTTTGGTTGTGATATTCTGTTAACAGCTTTAAAAAATATGAACGGAGAATTTGTTATGCATATACCAGATAATTACTTAAGTCCAGCATCTTGCGCCGTTTTAGCGGTTGCGGCAGCGCCTGTTGTTGGGCTATCGATTACGAAAGTCAAAGCACAATTAAAAGAAAATAAAGAATTAGCACCAATGCTTGGGATTGCGGCTTCTCTTTCTTTCTTATTAATGATGTTTAATGTGCCAATTCCTGGTGGTACAACGGCTCACGCTGTCGGTGGCGTGTTACTTTCAATCTTAATTGGACCATATGCCGCGAGTCTGGCACTGACCGTCGCCCTCCTCTTACAGGCACTTCTATTTGGAGATGGAGGAATTCTTGCTCTTGGCGCAAATATCTTCAACATGGCGATTGCAATGCCATTTGTTGGATACGCCGTTTATAATTTCTTCCGTAAACAAAACCACGAAACAGCCGGAGTTCTCGTTGGTTCTTACGTAGGAATTAATGTGGCTGCTTTCTTAACAGCCATTGAACTTGGAATCCAACCAATCATTGCCACTCAAGGAGGCGAACCCCTCTATAACCCTTATGGATTAGCGGTTACGATTCCTGCCATGATGGTGACTCACTTAACCATTGCCGGTGCTGTTGAAGTATTCTTCACTTATGTCATTTATCGTTTCGTAAAACAAGTAGCACCACAAGAACTATACACACCAACTTCTGTGAATACGACTTCTTTCGTAAAGAAAATCCGCTATGTCTTAATCGCCTTAGTCGTATTAAGCCCACTAGGATTATTAGCAGAAGGAACAGCCTTTGGAGAATGGTCAGCTGACGAACTTGCTGAAATGATGAATAATGTCCCAGCAGGAATCGAAAATGGATTTTCATTTGAAGCCCTCTTCAGTGATTACACGATTCCAGGAACAAACATCGCAGTGGGTTATATTTTATCAGCCATCACTGCACTATTAATCTTCTATATTTTAGGAAAAATGATTCGAACAATGAATGGAGCAAAAGTATCTCATGCGTAAACTACCTGACTGGCTACAAAGAGAAGAAGCACTCGCTGCCTCTTCGAAAAGCCATCAATATTTACAAATGAATATTAACTCATTGCGCCGTCTACTCGGCAAAATGAAACAAACGACACCCGCATTTAAGGCGAAATCTTCGTCCCCAATGCGGCTCGTTTACTTTGTGTGCTTAGCGATTCTCATTACACTCAGCCACTCCACTATCCAACTATGGATTTTGGCAATCTTCCTATTAGCCCATATCGCCTTTCTTCCAGGAGAAGCGCTCCTACGTCTGTGGAAGGTTCTCACGCGGGTACTCATTTTTACAGCGATTGTCCTCTTGCCAAGTATTCTTCTAAGAGGCTTCCAGAATAGTGGCATCTTCCTTGGTCGTACAGGAATTTTGGTCTTAAACTTGTCGCTCTTTTTAGCCACAACGACAAGCGTCCAACTCGTTGAGGCGCTTCGCCAGTTGCATTTTCCAAAAACGATGATTCAAACGATTGAACTCGCGATGAAATACACGTATATCCTTGGAAAACACCTACAGCAACAAATCGAATGCGTGCAGTTGCGAACCATTGGCCAAAAGGTGAATCTCGGGTTATTTGGATCGATTCTTGGACTCTTGTATTTATCATCGAAAAACCATACGAAAGAAGTCTACGAGGCCATGACGCTTCGAGGATACGGAATGGACGTCAAAACCAAAACCCCTTTCCGCTGGAAGAAAGAGGACGTGTTATTATTACTTGAATTAATCGTGCTGGTTGCCGCAACAACCATGCTACGCTAGAAAGGAACGCTTATGATTACAATTCACGATGGAAATTATCACTACACAGAAGACATTGGAATCCACGACATCAACCTTCATATCAATAAAGGTGAAACGGTGGCCTTGATGGGACCAAATGGAGCCGGAAAATCCACGCTCTTTAAAATCTTAGTTGGACTACTTCCGCTCTCTTCTGGACAATATCAATTTAACGATTGGGCGGTGGACGCAGACTTCTTAAAAGACCCAAGTAATGCCGGCCATTTATACCAACAGGTCGGTTTGATTTTCCAAAACAGCGATATCCAATTATTCAATACGACCGTTGCCGAAGAACTTGCCTTTGGTCCACGTCAACTCGGATTACCCGAAGAAGAAATCAACAAGCGGGTGAATGATACACTAGAGCTTTTAGAAATAGAACACCTAAGAGAACGTATTCCCTATCACCTTTCTGGCGGGGAAAAGAAAATCGTGGCGATAGCTAGTGTGCTCACGATGAATCCAAGCGTATTATTGTTTGATGAGCCATTTAACGGCCTCTCACCGAAATACCAACGCCTCATCGCGGAATTACTACAAGAGTTAAAAGCAGCAGGAAAAACGATGATTATTTCCTCTCACCATTACGAACAAATTCAAGAGGTTATCCAACGTGTTCTCGTATTTTCAGAAGAACATACTCTAACTGGTGACTTCACTAAAGAAGAATGGGAAGGCAATCCCGAATTCCGAGAGAATTTTCATCTAGGTTAAATCGTAAATAAACAAAAAAACAAGGCAACTCGAATGAGTTGCCTTTACTTATATTCATTGGACGTTCAGTAACCTCGTCATCTCAGGTACCTCTCTTTGAGGTGCGGCAGGAACCTTTCTGCCCTCAATGAACATTCTTCAATATGATTATAACGTTTATCAGATTCTCCTGCAATAAATTGGTGTTCTTGACAAGCATTGCTAAAAGATTTATATTTTGAGGAAATTAGATTATTTTTTAATTATAAACCGATTATCGAAGGAGTTCCTTTGCGAATATCAACAGGGGAATTTAAATGTAGAAACAATCCACGAGCGCATCGACCGCTTAAGAAAGTTAGTGTAAATTTCCTAGCGCTCAACAATAAAACTATCTTTCAATACGAAGAAGATCCATTGGGTCTTCTTTTTTTGTATCAATTGTTTGAAAGTAGCCAAAATCTATCTGCGTCCCCCGCTTTATGGTATAGTAGAAATACATTTATCTAAGCTATTGAAAGGAAAAAGAATGCTGAAGTTTTCACTGAAAAAGAAAGAATCTCCAGAGCCCGCACCTGGTTCTGGAAAACAAAAGAAATCAAAAAAACAAAGAAGCAATCAAGCTGTCGACCGGTACCATGGTCCATTAATCACGAATGAGATTAGCCTAGGGTACATTAAATTCTTCCCTTGGCTTATGCTTCCATTTACAGCGTTTCTATATTTTGTTGCTGGGCACAATGATCCTATCGGGATTATTAAGGTCCTATTCTTGAGTGCGACGATCATTAATATCGTTAGCCTTCTCTTTGGACTCTTTACGCCTTTAATCAATCGCTTTAAGTCTCTAACTTATATTCTAGTGGCCTTAGTCGTTTGGACCGTTACACTCACCTTTACCTTTATCTTCCTACTGATGGTTACCGATGATAAAACACCCTTCAGCGCGTTAAAGCTATACGAGTCCAAGTTGACGCTATTTTATGTCATTCCAATAGTACTTCTATTTATAGTAATGACCATCATTTACGCATGGTATTACCTTCCTCAAAATCAAGGAAAAATTTGGAAAATCAATCGATGGGAAACGTATGAGGTGAAAAGTAAGAAGAAAGAACTTCTTTTCAATATTGCTAAAGTCCTGGGCTTTATTCTATTGGTCATTGCCGTGATTACAGACTACATACAAATGATTTTCGGCTTTTTCTCTGGCGCTTTAATGGCCTTCGCTTTCCCAGCCGTTTTAGTAGATGCCATTTACGCCGCAATCTATATCAAAGACCATCCTGATTACGAAGAGTTGTGATTGCAACAATAAAGAACAAAAAGTTATTGGAGGAATCGTTTTATGGAATTTACTCATAAAATCCCTAGCGTTGAAGCTTATAATCAATTAAGAGTAAATGCTGGAATGAACAGCACTAAACCTCTTTCTGAAGTGAAAAAGGCACTTGAAGGAACTCTTTTCTTAGTTTCTGTTTATGAAGATGATGAACTCATTGGTCTAGGAAGAATTGTTGGCGATGGTGGTGTCACTTTTGTCGTATCCGATATTATGGTAGATAAAAAGTTCCAAAGACGCGGTATCGCAAATAAAATAATGGAAATGATTGATCAGTGGTTTGATGAAAACACACATGAGAGTAGTTTTATCACTTTACTAGCTAAAGTTCCTGCAGATAAGCTCTATCGTAAGCATCATTTTTGCTATATTGACGAAAATCGAGTGGGTATGATTAGAGAAAAACAAATGTGAGAATAAACTTTATTTGGTTCTATAATTTTTAGGGTTGATGGAAATTTTCCACCAACCCTATTTTAGTGTATACAAAAAGGCCAACATCCATTATATTAAAAGCGCCTAAACCCAAAACAAAAAGGAATTAAGCAAAAATTAGTTACTTAATCCCTTCCTAAAATTCTTCATCAACACTATTTGACAAAGAGCCACCAGAATTCAACAGGAGTGTTTTCTTGTGTCTCATTTTATGAGTGCAGTACCAAACTCATCTCAGCTTTTTATACATACTATTAGATTTGTTAAAGTGAAGTCAAAAAAGTAATTCCACCTAAAATAACACCAGCTGAATTTGGAATGATTAGTACCCAATCCTTTTTAGGTTCTTTTGTCCATCCATAAATAACCCAGATTAAGCAAGATACAGCAGCTACTAAAGGTTGAAATGGTTGAGCTTTATTTCCTTGTAAATTGGCGATAATTTGAGGAATGTAGGCAATAAATACTACAATTCCAATAAAGGCACCAATGGAACCTACAATTCGATTAATTTTTTGTTTTATAATATTCACCTCCAATTATTTTGTCATATTTACCTCCGGTTGTAGAGTATCAAAATGATTGTTAACAGGCAAGGAATATGGTCATTTGTTATTATTATCTGTACAAAATAGAATAAAATGTTTATATTTTTGCAGAGGATAGTGTCAATAACTTTGTGTAAATACAAAGAGGAAGTAGACCATGAGCCCGCCAGTAAGCATTCTTACGATGGTCTTTAAACCACATGCTAAAAAGCAACCCTGACGAGTTGCTTAAAATCCTACTAAAAATTAACTGTGTCAGGATTATCCTGAGTTTTGATGCCTTGAATCTTATCCAAGACTGCCATATCTTCCTCTGATAAGTCGAAGTCGAAGATATCCAAGTTAGCTTTTATATTTTTAGGTGTCACAGACTTAGGTAGTGGCAAGAAACCTTTTTGAAGGCTCCAACGAAGAGCAACTTGTGCCACAGATTTACAGTTACGTTCAGCCACTGCTGCAACATCTTCATTTCCAAAAATGCCACCTGTACCTAGTGGACTATAAGCTTCAAGAAGGATATCGCGCTCTTGGCAATAGGCAACTAAGTCTTCTTGGTCACAACCTGGAGCCAAGAGGATTTGATTGACATGTGGAACAATTTCAGCTGTTTCCATAAGAGCTTCTAGGTGATGTTGCATAAAGTTAGACACACCGATAGCACGTACCTTACCTTCTTTGTAAGCTTCTTCCATCGCCTTCCATGCACCCGCATTGCCAGCCTTCCAAGCATCATTCTCACGAAGCGCCTTTGGATTAGGCCAATGGATAAGCAAAAGATCCAAATAATCCACACCGAGTCTTTCAAGAGACTCATCGATTGAAGTCTTAGCCAACTCGTAATCGTGTTTATCATTCCAAAGTTTGGTAGTTAGGAAAATATCCTCACGTGCCACATTACTATCAGCAATCGCCTTACCTACAGAAACCTCGTTACCGTAAATTTGTGCGGTATCAATATGTGTGTAACCCGCCTTAAGTGCGAAGCTAACGCTGTTATAGGCCTCTTCACCTTCAGCAATTTGCCAAGTTCCAAAACCAATTTTAGGAATAGCAACCCCATTTGCAAGTGTATATGTTTCCATGATTTTCACCTCTTCTTTTTTAATAGTACTATGTTAAAAAAGATAAGGCAAAAATGCAAAGATTTGCTACGGCCATTATTATGAAAAGTTCCTTACTTCTTTTTCTGCTTCTTCTTAAAGATAACAGCATTTCTTTAAGACTTTACATCCTATTGGCTTCAAATGGCACAAAGAATTTGACCTTGGAGTTATTGCAAAGATTTTAGGTCATAGAGATATTTCAATACTAGTAGAAGTGTATGGACACATCTTAGAAGAGAAAATTTTTGAAGAATTTAATCAAATTAGAGATGTCTGGAAAGATTGCTCATAAAAAACTGTGGGGCAAATTAGTTATAGACAAGCAAAAAAGCCTTGGAAAACCAAGGCTTTTTGCGTATAATATATGCCCCCTACATGGATTTGTAAGAACTTTTCATATTGAAAATAAACAAAAGTGTTGAAATATAGCTGATTTTAGGGAAATACTTCTAGGTGTTTTCAATGTCAGTCTTTAAAAACGTGGCAAAAGTGGGGCAAAAACGAATGCCTCGTATTTGGTTTGAAAACCTATAATACCTAATGTTTATGCTATTCTAGATATATAGTTTTGTTATAAACAAATGTCAGTGCGAGATCAAATTGGAGGATAAAATAGAAAAACAAATTAATGAAAAAAAAGCCTTGGTTCCCAAAGCTTTTTTATGTTATAAACTCATTAAAAGAACCCCCAGTTAGATTTGGAATATTTTTTATTCTGTGTCATATAAAAATAAATAAAATGAGTGGCTATAGCTAGAGCTAAAATGGTTGTTATACTCACTACTATTATAGGATTAGAAGCAAAGATTAAAGAGAGAATCAAGGCAGCCAGATAGAGTGTCGCTTGGAGCCAGTAGTAACTTTTCGAATAGCGAAGATAGTGTT
>CAUQUY010000048.1:0-10213 GCA_963521405.1 uncultured Streptococcus sp. | reverse complement strand
GTCATTAGACGCTAGTGGCTGTAATTTATATCAAAAGATTCGTTTTGGGATCTTACCGCAGTTAATCCCTTCATTTATCTCAACAGTGATTTATCGTTTTGATATGAACTTAAGAGATGCAACGGTTCTAGGGATGGTTGGTGCCGGTGGTATCGGTTCACCATTAATGTTTGCCATGAGTGCTTATAAATGGAATGAAGTAGGGGCAATTCTATGTGGATTAATCATTCTAGTATTATTCATTGAGTTTGTATCTACTAAGATTCGCACACGTTTAGCACGTGGTTAATAAATCTATTAAATAACAAAAAAACGACTTACAGAGCATTTCTGTAGGTCGTTTTCGTTTATAAAATTGATTATTTCACCTTTGTAAAAATTTCACGAATTAACGGTGCAAAACTATATGCAACGGCTGCAAAGCCAATCACTAAAAAGAATGATAATACAGGCACTGTCTGATAAATAGCGAATAAAATTGCAGCAATAAGAACTGCAGCCATAATCAGTGATTGCACAGGCATTACGATGATAAGTAAATAACTATTTTTAACGAGACGTTTTATAGGACTAAAATACTGAGTCGTCATCGCAAGACCAATAATTGAAGCTACGATAGTGACGATTAAAATTAACGCTGATAACATAAATAACATAAAACCAATGATTCTAAATATATCAGCATTATTATTAGCAAAATTCCAGTAAAATTGAGCCATATAAACCATAGCAGCAATTAGAACTAAATATACGATCCATAGAAGCATCTTTTTAGTAATATCACGTTTAAATTCATTCCAAAACGGCTTAACGAGTGTGCGATTTTCATCCTCAGAAAGCTTAAGTGTCGTATGCATTAATGCAGCTAATGCAGGACCAATAGTTATAATAGGTATACATAGAAAGATAAATAAAAGATTTAATAAAATAAAATCAGCAACTAATGTAGCGAAATGCCAGAACTTGCTGTCTTGATTATATTGCATGTGAGACCATCCTTATTAATTAATTACTTTAATAAGTATACGTTGAGGGGCTTTAAAATGCAATGATGTTTCTTTATTCTTTTTCAGATACATATATAAGTTTACATAATATATATTATACTAAGTTATATATCAAAAAGATTCTATATCCTCTATCATAAATGAATACGCCCAGCATTAATAACTAACACTGAGCGCATAATCATTTATATAGCATTTAATGTATCGATATCTATATTCTTATTAATGGATAATAAACATAGAACTTTTCTTGTCACTTTTTTGTTACAACTAATGCTTAATGCATCGGCGTATATATTTAATTGGTCTTTATATTTCCGTACGATGCTTTGAATTCCTTCTTTAGAATCCACGACATAATCCGTCTTATAGTCAAATACGACAATCTCATCATCTAATTCAACATATCCATCGATAATCCCGTGAATCATCATCAAATCATCTGTCTGAATGGATTTAAAGAATTCACTGGCTTCAAGTACATAAGAAAATGCTTGCTCACGTACTAATGCATGTGAATTTTGCACAATCCATTGACCAAATGATGATTGGAAGAATTCGTATGCTTGTGTCACTGGAACTTTTGCAGCAACTTCCGGTGTAATTTCATTGGATTCCACTAAACTTCTGAGTAAATGTTCTAAGGAATCTAATGTAATGTCACTTGTGAAGTCAACCTTCTGCATTAACAAGTGAAGAGCACTACCTCTTTGTGCGCCAGAAACCGATGCTGAAGCAGTTTCCATAAAGCGAGGTTTCTCTAATGTAGGAGAGAGGTAAATCGCTCTTCTCCCCTCTTCTATCAAGCTATTTTGCGCTAATTCTTCGATGATTGGATCTTCAAGCACCCGTTTCAATTCAGACACACTTTGATAGCTTGTTGTTTTACTTTCAGCTTCAAATTGATAGTCTCGCTGAATTGTTTGAAGCATTTGTTGTACTTTAGACTTCAATTCACGTGGAGAATCGGCTTCACTGTAGTATTCATGCCAATCTTCTTGGAAGACTTCTTTACCACTGATTTCGTGAATATATTGTTGACTCTTAGATACGATATCCGGTTTTGCAACAATTTCAGGAATAATCTTGTATTGTTCACGAATAGCGCTCAGTAGCATCCAGTTAAGGAATGTACCGCTCTTGAAACGTGCTTGATAAGGTAAAATTTCGCTAGATTCGTTTGTTAAAAAGGCATATTTCTTCTTAAATGACTCGTAGTTTTTAAGTGTACCTACAATAATTAGCTTTTCACGTGCACGCGTCATTGCTACATACAATTTACGCATTTCTTCGGATAACAATTTCTTTTTCTCGAAGTTTCTTGTGGCTACAGCTTGTACAGTTGGATACGTAATACGAGTATTTAAGTCAAAGAAATTCGTACCTACACCAATCTCATCGGAACACATAATAGATGCTTTTAAGTCTTGCATGTTGAATTTACGGTTTATATCGATTAAGAACACAACTGGGAATTCTAACCCTTTACTTGCGTGAATTGTCATCACTTGAACAGCATTTGAATCCGTTGCAATTGGTGCTTCATCTAAATCTTTTTCTTTCTTTTGAAGAGCTTCAATGAATCGGATAAAGTTTCGAACTCCTTTAAAACTGCTTGCTTCATATTGATTCGCATGTTCATATAGCGCATGCAAGTTTACAGCTCTTTGCGAACCATTGGACTGTCCATGGACATATTCTAAGTAATGAGTATCCATATAGATTTCCCAAATTAACTGAGCAATCGATTCGTTATTCGCACTGTCTCTCCATTTATTTAATAGTGTTAAAAAGCCTTCTAGACGTTCTTTAAGCGCTAATTGTTGCTTAGAATCATAATAATCGACTTCTTGAAGCTCAAAATTTGAAACAAACTGGCAAACAGCCTCATAATAACTTGTATTTTTCGATGACTTACGAATGTGCGCCAAAGCGATCTCATCTAGTCCGACAAGTCCAGAGCGCAATACAGCTACTAGCGGAATATCTTGTAGTGGATTATCAATCACTTTTAGTAAAGAAACCATTGTTGTAATCTCTGTACGTTTAAAGTATGATTGCGCCTTTTGAACGTTTACAGGAATTCCGTAAGCAGCAAAAATTGATTCAATCTTATCATTATTACTCTTTGTTGATGAAAGAATAGCAAAGTCTCCATAAGTTACTGGACGTTTTGCATCTGCTTTATCATTCATCACTTCAAAAGGTGTCTTTATCATCTCTTGAATGCGTTGCGCAACATAATGAATCTCATTTTCTACCTTTTCGAATCCTTCAGCATCGTCTAAATCATCCGACTTTTCATCTAAATCCACATCTTCAATTAAAATAATTTCACTGAATTTATCATCATCTTGAGAATATGAAAGATTCCCTGTTTTTAATGCAGCAACGTCATCATACTCCACTTGTCCCAACTCTTTATTCATAATTTGTTGGAATACCTTATTCGTAAAAGAAAGAACCTCATCTCTAGAACGAAAATTCTCTGCTAGAACAATTCTTTCCCCACTCTTTCCTTTGGCATACTCTTCGTATTTTTCACGGAATAGAGACGGATCTGCTAGTCGGAAACCGTAGATAGATTGTTTCACGTCACCTACCATAAAACGATTATCGGGCTTACTTACGAGCTCTAAAATCGCTTCTTGGACACGGTTAACGTCTTGATACTCATCGACCATGACTTCTTTAAAGTGATTTTGATAGTATTCGGAAGCAATCTTTTGACCATTTGAATCTAATTTTGTCAGAATTCTCAAAGTATCATGTTCTAAATCAGAGAAATCAAGTTTGTTTAACTGATGTTTTTCATCTTGGAAACGGTCATAAAACATCACTGCGATATCTGAAAGTTTCGAAAGAATTCGATTTACTTTCGTCATTTGCTGCAGCTGAACTTCTGGAGAAATCGCAAAGTAATCTTCTTTGATTTTTTGGAAGTCTTTTTTCAAGCCTTCGCGAATTGCTTTAATCTCATCTAAGCTTTCTTTAACAGTATCATCCACTTTAGCTGTAGACCAGTTCTTGAATTTTCTATCTTCAAATGTTTGATGCGCAAAAACGTATGACTCTTCTTGGATATGCACCAAAATCGTTTTTACAAAGTCTATATCATCTTCTAATACCGCTTGATGCTTCGGAGCTCCAAGAAGTTCGATATCTTTAAGAAGTTGATCATATTGAGTAACAAGGTAACTTAACTCTTCGATTAATGCTGGTTTTACGTACGTTTTAACGAAAGATGTTGAAGCATAATCACTTCCAACTGCATAATTCTCTGTTAAATTGGATAACCATGTTTTAGGTTCTCTTTTAGAGCGTGAATATTGGTATAGACGGTAAACAGTATTCGTAATACCATCGTCCGAACGGTCGTTTGAGAACGTCGCAAATACTTCTTCAAATTCAGGATGTTCAAGAAGCTCTTCCTCAAGAGTTCTCCATACTTTTTCTTGCAATAGTTGCCCTTCGATTTCATCCATCATCGTAAACACTGGATCAATACCCGCTAAGTAGAAATAACGACGAATTACTTTCATACAGAAACTATGAATCGTTGAAATCATAGCAGACGGAATTAGTTGCAATTGTTTCGCAAAACGTTGTTGAATAACTTCATCCGTTGATTTTTCAATTGCTTCTTCTAATTTAGTGCGAAGACGCTCCTTCATTTCCTTTGCTGCAAGCTCCGTGAAGGTCACTACTAACAATTCATTAATGTCGATTCCCTCTTGAATATGCATCAAAATACGTTCTACAAGCACTTTTGTTTTCCCAGATCCGGCTGAAGCAGAAACAAGAAGATTGTTCCCACGAGTAGCTATTGCCTTCCATTGATCAGGTGTTGCTTGTAATCCTTTTGGTTTCTCTGGAATCATTCTTCTGTCTCTCCTTTCTTCTCTTGTAATTCCTCTTGAATAAATGCAATCCCCTCTTCTTTTTCAAATTTAGGAAGATTACGATATCTATTTTCTGGGTTTGTAGCATCGAACTGGGCAATACTACTAAATTTACCGGATACAGAATCTGCATATTGTTTAAAGTCTTCATATGGAGCTAGTGTGATATCCCCAGATAGAATACCTTTACCTGCTTCTTGAATCTGTTCCCATACAAAATCTTTAAATAACTTCAATTCTTCTGTTGTATAAACGCCATTTTTATAAGTAGCACTGATACCACCATCTTTTTTCAAAGCGACATTTAATACGTTTGATTTACTTGTCTCAACAAGTTCCGGATTAAGTCTAGCAATCTCATCAGAGTTTACTAAACCACGATGTTTAAAGGCTTTAGTCCATTCTTGGATAAACTTATCTTCCGTTGGCACTTCTTTAATGCTGAATTTTGGATTATGCACATGGATATAACTTGCTTCTAGAGGCGTTGGAACCGTACCTGTTTCACTGCGAATAATTTCTTCAGATACTTTCAAATACGTTAACAGTTGGATTTGAACTCCTGCAATAAGTTTTGCAATCTCGAATTTTTGTTCAGAAGATTTATAGTCAATAATCCCGTTATAAATTCCGTTATCTGACTGTAGTAAGTCGATACGGTCAATTTTCCCACGTAAATGAATAGACTGATTTTTACCAATTGGAATGTGAATTGGATAGTTTCCAGAAGTCCCGAATACCACTTCGGTCATCCAAGGTTTTGTCTCTAGCGCTAAGGCTTGTTTTTGAAGCGCATTTGTCGTTTGCATTAGAGTTTGGTGTAACAATCCTTGGACGAAGTTTAAACGTCTAGAAGAGCCTAAAATCGCAAATTTCGGGTTCTCTTTCATTCGATTGAAGATGTCTTTTTCAATAGCCAACTTTTGCTCTACCGTTAAGTCTCTTAAAGATAATCCAAGAGCATTCAATTCTTTAATAAACTGATCGAAGAATTCATGGAAGTATTCTCCTGTACTGGCTGGAGAAAGCTCGAATTCTTGGCGTTCTTTCAGTCTTAATCCGTATTGTAAGAAATGACTAAATGGATCCTTATAGTAAGTTTCAATTTGAGACGTTGATAAATTCAATTGATTTCCATAAAGCTCTTGCGCAAGAGAAAGTGGTAATTTACTTGCTACATTTAATCTGAATACAGATGCCAGTAACGCATGATAGTCAGCGCTGAATGCAGCGTCTGCTTTCAGTAAATGCGGAATTAATTTCCATAAGAAATCAATCTCATCTATTTCTTTGAACTTGTTCTCTCTCATCTTCAATAGAAGCGTTGTAAAGAGTTCAAACGGAACTACAAAATCCCCTTGTTCTAAACGGTTTTGTCGGTTCAACGATCCATCAATTTCTTCTAGTTCATAATGTTTTAGTAATCGTTGAACAAAATTTGAAACCAGTTGTTCCTTACCATCTTTAGAAATAGCACAAGATAGATAAAGATGCTCTGTTGCGCTCATGAGTAACTGATAGAACACAAATGGTTCAACGGATTGCAGTTGTCCTGTTGTAGGCGCTAGGAAACGTCCACTATCTAGTTGATTGGAAAAAAGTTCACGTTCATCGTCCGTTAGTAGTCCCGTTTCATCAATATTACGTGGCATTACACCTTGCGTAAGCCCCACTGCAAAAGTAATTTTCTTAGGTGAATAACGAACAGAATCCATTCCTGTAATCGTTAATTCATCTAATGTAGATGGGGCTAAATTATAGTGTGTTTGTTCAAATCCTGTATGAAGTAACATCATAAAGGTTTCCCAATCAAAGGATTTATATCCGAAAATATAGATATATTCATCTAATAAACGGATAAATTCAGACCACACTTGTTCTTGACGTCTTGCTGTTTCGACATCTCCTTCTTCAGCAGCAATATCTCTCCAGTAAATGACCGATCTATCTAATCCTAGAGTCGTCAATAATTGATACAATACAGTAACTGCTTCAGTCGTTGTAGCTGCTTGTTCTAGTTTCTTGAATGCAGGTAGTAATACGCTTGTTAATTCATCTCGAAGTTCTTGCGCCTTTAAAAGAATTTGCGTATTTTTATCCGTCACTTCAACTGTAGAATCTTCGTCAATAGAATCTTCCACATAGGCCCAAGGTTTTCCATTCGTCCATTGATAACCTTCGTAACCATTAGCAAGAATAACTGTTTCCGTTTCATCTAATTGCTGTCTAAAGGCTTGTAATTGGTTCTTAAGAGGCGTTTCATCACCTTTATGCCACAAGACATATTCGCTACGAAGAAGACTCATAATATCGGCATAACGCCAATCGTATTGCCAAATATTATAGAGTGCATCCAGAACTTGAATAATTGGATGATGCTCCATTGAGTCGGATAAATCGATAAAACCAGGAATATCATATTGTTTTAAAAGAGATTCCAGGAATAAATGATTCTCTTCTAAATTACGCCCCAAAATTTGAATGTCTTTATAGCGAACTTCACCCTCTTGTACCATTCTCTTAATTTGGGCAAATGTCTCTTGATACTCTTCTCTTTCATCTGTGTACTTAGTAAAAGTGATTTTTTGTAGTGGAAGTTTATCTTTGGCTGGGGTCTTCACTTTTGGAAGTCCACCATTCGTTTCAAGCCAGAATTTTTCAACCTCTTTAAATTCATCATCAAAAAGAGAATCACTTTCTTCCCATTCGATGATGCGAGCTAAGTCCTCTCCTCTATTCACCCATCTTGAGAGTCTTTCTAAGAGGAGTCTGTTTGAAGTGAATAATGAATCCCCTGCTTCGTATTTAGCGGTATGGACTCCATATGTCGTTAACGTTGCGTGAAATTCAACGGTTGCCCCACTTCCTACTAAGGATTCAATCACTTCCATTTCAGCCTTCGTTAATGTCACCATTTCATCAATTGCAATAAAGGTATTGGACAAATCCTTAGTAGCAATTACGCTGCATAATTGCGCATAGCTTTCTTCTTGATGAACGAAATCTTCTTTTAGTGCTTCTATATAGTAACGATAAATAATCCCAAATTCTTTTAATCGTTGCTCGTTTTCTGAAGGAGTGGACGCTTCAAAAAAGCTAGAGAAATCCTCAACTTCAATTCCTCCAGATTGAAATTCATTCATTACCTTGCTTAATTGTTCAAGAAAACCTTTATGACGAGCTTCATTTTTAAAGAGAACAAGCTCCTCTGAATGTTCCTCTAGAATTGATTTCAAAAGCATTGTAATTCCGACTTTTGAAATCGATGTTTTTTCTGTAATGGCTTCATTTCTTAGTAAATACCATAATAAACGTTTGAAACTGTATACTTGTAGTCTTGTTGAAGCGTAGCTACGAGAAGATGAATCCGTTAATAACTCTCCGACTTGTCGAATCATCTCCATTTCGGCAGTAAACTTAATGTGATCAGGAACAATGTAGTAAACCTGATGTGCTTCATCTTGTTTAAGCCACTGCGCAAAACGTTCGGCAATCTTCTTTGATTTATTAACGGATTTCTTTGAAATAACAGCATTAAATCCCATTGACGCGTCCTCCTTTTTAAGTCTTCTTTAGTATATCATGAAATCTGGAAAAAGCGCTTTAAAAATTGAAATAAAAAAACACTTTTAGCAGTTTCCTACTAAAAGTGTACTTTTCTTTTATAGTTAAAATTATCCCACTAATTTTTCTAAAAGATCAGGACGGAATCCGAAGAATGGTTCTACGCCATCAGCTACGATAACAGGTAATGATTGGAAGCCTAATTCCTTCACTTCTGCTAAAGCTTCTTCTGACTCGAAAACATCTTTTACTGTGAATTCCACGTTGTTATTTTCGAAAAATTGTTTTGTAAAATTGCATTGCATGCAATTTGGTTTTGAATAAAGAATAATATTGCGATTTGACATATTACTTCTCCCCTTTTTATTTTTTCTGACAGAAGATATCATACATCATTTTGAATCAAAATACAATATATAGTTCTTATGAAAATGCATTTTCATTTTAAAACACAATATATAGTTTAGACAGATTACTTATAAACGCTGGTATCAAAGCCTTTGTTAGTCACGTAACCGTCTTTTTCCCAAATATTTTTCTTACGTTTTTTTGCTTTCTTTTCAATTTCTTGGAATTGTTTTAACAGGCTCGTGTTTGGTTCGTAGGCATACCCAACTCTGGCAAGCCCCTCTTCAATTAAAATATCTTGAAGTAATTTGCCATCGACATACACATACATTAATGCACGATCATACTTATCCGCATGATCACCGACATCGAAACTTCCTTCGATTTTCTTCGCGTTTGTTAATAGTTCTTCAGTACGTTTCTTCGCTTCATCTGCAAAAGGTTGAGCTTCTTTACCCTCTTTTGCTGTTTCTGGAGCATCTACAATGAGTAGACGCACTTTAAATTCTTTCCCTTCATAACTGAGGTGGAATGTATCTCCGTCTGCTCCGTATACATATTTAAAAGGATATTTTTTCATGCTCTCAAAGTAATCAAAATTCGTTCCCGTAAATGAGGAATTAGAAGCATTTTGAGACGTTTTCGATGAAGAATGAGTATTTGATTTATTCGTTGCCTTTTGCTCTCCAAAAGCCTTGTAAAGAGCAAATACAACCACAATTATTATTGAAATAATGGTACTAATCATTTTCCATTGTTTTTGGGTCATTTTGTTCCTCCCTAATAAATAAAAAAGAGGCAAGAGCCCCTTTTCTATTCAAATTAAACTTCTAAAAGTTCTTTTTCTTTGTTTGCTGCTAATTTGTCGATGTTTTTAACACTGTCATCCGTAACTTTTTGGATGTCTTTTTCAAGTGTGTGTAATTCATCTTCAGTAATTTCTTTTGCTTTTTCAGCTTTTTTCGCTTGGTCAATCGCATCACGACGAATATTACGTACGCTTACTTTTGCACTCTCAGCTTCTTTACCTACTTGTTTAGCTAATTCTTTACGACGTTCTTCTGTTAATTGTGGAATAATTAAACGAATAACAGAACCATCACTTGTTGGAGTGATTCCGATATCGCTCATTAAAATCGCACGTTCTATGTCGTTTAATGAAGATTTGTCATAAGGTGTAATTAAAAGCATACGTGCTTCTGGAACTGTAATTGAAGCTAATTGGTTTACTGGAGTTAATGCTCCGTAGTATTCCACTTCTAAACGGTCTAAAAGACTTGCGTTTGCACGTCCAGCACGGATTGAGCCTAATTCACGTTGAAGCGCCTCTTCAGATTTTTTCATACGGTCTTTAGTATGAGCTAAAATTTCGCTAGTTGACATTACATATTT
>CAUQUY010000047.1:0-10405 GCA_963521405.1 uncultured Streptococcus sp. | reverse complement strand
ATTATGATCTACAAACGACAATTCCATTGGTAACAAATTCAAAATCAGATTGAGCTGCTTCAATGAAAGAGACCCCGTCGATAAAGGAATATCTCCCTCTTCTTCAACCTCGACTTTTGTCTTCACAGGAGCAAAGTCTTTTTTGACCGCCCACTCTTTTTCAGGTTTTACAATACAATATCCATATTCAGGAGACTGGGTAGCAATTGTTTCCCAATCATCTACATGGAAAACTTGTTCCACCATCGGAATTAGAATGTTCTCTTCCTTTTGAATCATCTCTAGTAATTCATCACGGACCACTTCAAACTCTTCTAACACATTCTCTTGTTCGTTAGCAAGAGCCTTCTTGAAATCCTTATACAATTCGCGAATTTGATCATCAACACCCCACATTACCTTAGGAGGTGCGGTAATCCCCTTCTTCTCCATAATCGGAAACATGGCATATTCTTTACGCTGATAGTGATTGTCAAATTGACCAAGCAACGAAATTTGACGATTCAAGCCTTTTTTAATCATTTCATCCTTCGTCTCTAGATAATTCTTCAACAAACGTTCCACGCGGTCTAATGCGCCTCGAATGGCAAGGTTCTCCATCTTCATCACGTGCACTGGATGACCTGGTTGTTCAAAATCTGCGACGGTTGTTTCGGTATTCACCTTAGACCCCATTAAATTTGCATGGACGTTACATAGGCTCATAATTTCAGCAAAGGTAATGCCTTCACTCATTAGATTACGTTCCATTAATTGGATTTCATAAGGAGTGATTTCATCAAAGGCTTCATTAAATTCTTTTTGAATGACTTCTTTATCTTCACCAGCATGAAGACGTAACATCAAGTCTTTTAAAATCTCCTGACGTTCTTCCATCGTGTAATCTTCTTTAGCCATCTAATCCCTGCTTTCTTTAACGATGTATCCATTCATTTCTAATGTTTCAACTATGGTTTCTAAAGGAACTTTTGCAATTTTAGAACCTTTAATCAGATTCGTAATGCGTCCAACAGTATGAACCATCTGCGGTTGATTGAGTGGTTTAAAGCCAATTTCAACAAGTAAATCCTTCACTTCTGGATGTTCAGTAATGGTTGTATAGACGCTATCTTCTAAATAAATCGTATTCAAAGAAAATCCTCCTATCTAGAAAAACAAGTATAATGCGAAATATGGTAGGAAAGTACGATATAAAAGATAAATAATGTATAAAATAATTGTTACGCGACTAAAAGTAATTTGTGCAATTCCATGGAAACCACGATTCACACTCATATATTCTTTAATATCTTTCCATTTCAAAATAAGTACAAACACTAAAATGATAAAACCAACTAAATCTAGTAGTTGTACGATTGAAAAATCTCCGAAATTCATCATTTGTGCAAGATAAATATCGAGCACAACTGCAAATAAGAAGTTGTTCATCATATGGAACGCCACTGCCCATTGGAAGCCATATTCAAGAGCCACATAAGCAAAAACAATCCCTGCCATAAATGTGAAGACGCCTTGCGTAATATTGGCATGGAATAATGAGAAAATAAGCGCCGTGAATAGAATCGTAAATACTTTCCCATAACGTTCAAGGCGATAACCGATGAATCCTCTGAAGATAAATTCTTCGACTACCGGAGCCATTACTCCTAAATATAGTACAAAAATGATACTTGACGTCAACTGTTCACTTGTATTTGCTACAAGTGTTGCTGGAATTCCCATTTCAAATAACAGTTTTTCAAGACCTGATAATAAGAGTTTTGAAATAAAACGAATTCCAAATAAGCTCGCAGACAACATCGCAAACGACTGTATATTCATTTTTCTTGGAGCAACGTGCTCATAAATACGTTTCATTGGGAATTTTTTAGAAAGAGCCCAAATAAGTAAACTTAGAGAAGCCGCGATAAATAGCCCTACTCCCCAAATTCCGTAAAAATCTTCAGTGTCAACTGCATTTTGGGCCGCCCCTTGTTGACCAGCAGCAGCGAAGAAAAAGAAAACTAACATATAAACAATTAATCTTCTTCCTATAGAAGTAATGTCCTTTTTAAACGATTCTTCCATATCTTCTTGATAAAATTCATTTTGTGGGTCGAAATCTTCAGACCCTCTTTCTTCATTAAATGTTACTTCTTCTTTGTATGATTCAAACATTTACACACCTCGTGATTCCTTAAATTTTTTAAATACTCTTCTTAATCGGAATACTAAGAATATACAACTACTCATTAATCCGATGATGAGTCCAATCCAATAAGAATATGGACCCGCATTAAAACCATTGTCTAGAATAAACCCGATTGGTAACCCTATAATCCAATATCCAATTAAAAACAAGATAAATGGCATTTGAACGTCTTTAAAGCCTCTGAGCGTTCCTTGAATTGGTGCTGCTACCGCATCGAACAGTTGGAACAACAGACTATAAGTTAAAAACACAACGGTTAATTGAATAAAGTCTGGGTCAGTTCCATAAAGCCCGGCCACGGATTGAATATTGAGCGCTAATAATGTTAACGTCAAAACAGCAAGTGTCACTGCCGTTGCAATACCAATATAAGCAAACTGCATGGCTGAACGAATATCTTTTCTACCGACTTCATAAGAAACAATAATGGTTAACGCAGTAGAAATACTGATTGGGAATGCATAAACGACAGTTGCAAAGTTCATCGCAGCCTGGTGGGATGCAATAATCGATGTCCCAAATTTCGACATGAGTAATCCTACAAATGCGAAAACAGCAACTTCCGCAAAAATCGACAAACCAATTGGAAGCCCAATCTTAAATGGTTCCTTCCACATTTTGACATCAATTCCGCTCCATTTTAAAACATCATATTCTTTTAATACTGGATGTTTTCTAAACACTATAAATGCTACAACGAGCAACCCCCAGTAAGCCAGTGCGGTTCCAAGTCCAGCCCCAGCTCCTCCCATTTCAGGAAAGCCAAATTGACCGTAAATCAGTGAATAGTTAAAGAACATATTCAGTGGAACCACTAATACCATGAGCAACATCGATACTTTGGTTAATCCTAAAGCGTCCACAAAAGATCTTAAGACACTAAAGAGTAATAATGGAATAAACCCTAAGGATAACAACGTTAAATATCCTACTGCTATAGCTTCCACTTCTTGTTCTAAATTCATCAATCCTAAAACAGGTTTAAGAAATAGGAGTCCAAAAACAAATAGTCCAATGGCTAATACGACGCCAATGATTAAGTATTGACGCATCACCTGCTCTATTTTATCCATTTTCTTCTGTCCAAAATATTGTCCAACAATCGGCACCAGCCCTGAAATCGTCCCTGTCAATAATGAGAAAAATGGCGCATACAAGCTCCCACCAATCGATACTCCGGCAAGATGGACTTCGTTATATCGTCCAGTCATGACCGTATCAATAAATTGAGCCGAATAATTGGCAATTTGATAAATTAAAACTGGAATTAAAATGGTTAGTAGCGCTTTGAATTTATGATTTTCTTGTATCGTACTATTCATCATTTCCTCCTAACTTAATTCATCAATTGATTTCACTTTAAAGATTGCACTAGGAAGAACTTCTAGATTATTAGGTTCGCTTGTCACAGCAATAAACCCAGCAGTATTTTTGGCAAACTCTTCATCTACTGTTGAGTCCCCAATATAAATCATCTCGTTAAAAGAGACACCAAAACGATTTTGAATCGCATGTAGTGAATCCGTTGCTGGCTTTGAAGGAAATTCATCGGTGGTTCCAATGAAGTCGAATAACTCATTAATTCCAGCAACTTGTAAAACGGCTTCGGCTGGTAACTTCGAATCGTTTGTGACTAAAGCAATCACAAATCCTTTTTCCTTCAGATACCCAAGAGCCCTCTTCACATTTCCTAGAGTTTGGATTTTCTCTGGATGATTAAGAATATAGTCAGCAAAATAGTGCACTACAAAATCGTAATTTTCTTCGATATCGATTGGTCTGAATTCATTTAAGACTTCTAGCATATCTCGAACGGTTCCAGAAGCAATCACGCTATTCTCGATGATGTCTGTTTCAGTGATGCCAAGACGGTCAAACAACTCGTCATGTTCTGCATTCGTTAGATTCATCCCATTACGCTTGATCAATTCGTCAAGAACTAAAATCGTTGGTTCAATCCATAACGTGGAAGTATCTGTCAATGTGCCATCTTTATCGAAAATCAATACTTTAATATTGGTTTCTGTTAAATAGTTTAAAAATTCTTGTTTCATTATTCGATACTTTGTAACTCCACAGAAATAATGTTATCTAAAGCATTAATTTCTTTAATCACGTCTTCTACACTTACCGTTGCCTCAGAAATATCAATCATGATTTGTACAACAGCGACACTGTGAATCGCTAATCCTTGGAAGATCGTTAGGATGTTCATATCACGATTTGCAAATACTTCAAGCGTCTTTGTCAGCGTTCCTTTGATATTTTTCATATGGATATTGATAGATGCTTTTCTTCCTGCATTTACAGAAGAAAATCCTTGTACTTTACGATAATACTTATAATAAACACTGCGTGAGATGCCAACCATCTTCACTACTTCAGTGACGTCTTTTGCTTGTCCTGTTGCAAGGAGTTCTTTAGCTTGCAAAACTTTAGCAAATACAGGAGGAACAGCATCTTCAGAAACTAAAAAATGTTTTTGTCGATTCATCATTTGTCCTTCTTTCATAATCATTTGTATCCATTTTACCCTACATCATGGACAGATGGCAATTAATTCCGGCTAAAAGAACACGAAAAAAAGAAGCTAGATAACTAGCTTCTTGTCATAAAATCATATGGTGTTAAGTCGTCCATTCCAATCATCGGAGAAATAAGACCGTCTTCAATTGCTTGGATGGTTAATTGGATTTCTTTGCCTTCGTCTGAAAGAACGGTATCATCAAGCGACGACTCTGTTTTATTCTCTTTAATTGCTGGAGTTTCTTCTGTCTTTTCAATGTCGAAATTCGTTAAGAACTCTTGTAAGAAAGTCGCACGTTTAGGAGGAATCGTTGTCGCACTCTTTTGGAATGCCCCTGCTTCCCCACACATAATGAGATACTGCTGACTTCTTGTAACTGCCGTATACAATAGATTTCTTTGCAACATACGTGAGTACTGATTCACCATTGGCAAGATAACCATTTTAAATTCAGACCCTTGTGCCTTATGAATCGAGCAGCAATAAGCAAGCGTCAATTGTTGCCAATCAGTTCTATGGTATTCGACTTCCGTTTGATCAAATAGAACGAAAATCTTATCCACTTGGTCATCATTTTCTTTTGCAAACTGAATCGCTGTGATTTCACCAATATCCCCATTGTAGACATTTTCTTCCGGTAAATTCACTAGTTGAAGGACTTTATCCCCTACACGGAAGACTTTATCAAAGGATTCCACTTCGCGCACAGAATTTCCAATCTTAGGATTTAAGATTTCTTGCATCATCTGATTGATGGCATTAATACCCGCATCCCCTTTATACATCGGAGCCAGCACTTGAATATCTCGCTTCGTATAGCCTTTTTTGAGTGCCGCTACAACGACTTGCTCAATAATCGTTACCAACCGTTCTGTCGAACATGGTAAGAAGCTGCGGTCTATTTGTTTCTCCATAAAGTTTCGTGGCAAGAATCCATCTTTAATACTATGGGCTAATTCCACGATAGAAGATTGCTGCGTCTGACGGTGAATTCGCTTCAGTTCAATTGCCGGTACTTGATTGGTTTCCAGTAAATCCGTTAAGACTTGGCCTGGTCCAACAGAAGGCAATTGATTGCTATCTCCAACAAGTAGAATCTTCAATCCTTCTGGTGCAGCCTTAAACACGCGGTTCATTAACCACGTATCTACCATTGACATCTCATCAATAATTAAGAATTCCCCATTAATTTCCTTGTCTTCAAAACTATCGTCCACACTGTCAATCGCAATTCCTAACAGGCGATGAATCGTAGAAGCAGGATAACCTGTCAACTCATTCATCCGTTTCGCTGCACGTCCTGTTGGTGCTGCAAGAACAATCGCCTCTTCAATCTCATCGTCATGCTTTAATTCATTTAGCTGAGCATAGACATCAATAACGGCATTAATAATCGTTGTCTTTCCAGTACCAGGTCCACCCGTTAATACAAAAAGTGGCTCCGTCATAATCCGATAAATCGCCTCTTTTTGAGACGCATCATATTGAATGTCGTATTTTTCCTGCGTTTTTTCAATTGCTTTTTCAATTTTTTCTTTACTGATTTCCTCTTTAGAAGCTGTAATTCGTTTTGACAAGGCGTTACTAATCCCTAGTTCAGCATAGTACAAAGAAGCAATTGCAATACGGTTTTCATCAGAAAACACAACACCTTCGCGAATCAATTCGTTTAATGCATCTACTAGTTTATCAGGTTCAATTAAGTAGTTTTGACAAGACTCTAGTAATCGCTGCGCTTGCGTGATTAATACTTCAGCCATCAAATAAGTGTCCCCTGTTTGATAACAGAAATCTCTCGTCACAACAAAGAGAGCTCCTTTTAATCTAGAAGTATCGTCTGGATCAATCCCCATCGATTGGGCAATGCTATCCATTCTTCTAAATCCTAGCCCTTCTATTTTTTGTAGAAGAACATATGGGTCTTCGTCTAAAACCATTCTTGCCTTATCTTTATACATGCCGATAATCTTTTGTGCAATCGCAGGAGTAAACCCAAGATTCGTGAGTTCAAACATCAACTTCTCAGTCCCCTGGTTTTGCTGAATGACTTCACGAATCATTTCTTTTTTCTTTTTCGTTAGCCCTGTAATCCCATCAAGCGCAGTCTCATCATTTAAGATACGCTCCATGGCTTCTTCGCCTAACTTCTCGATAATCTTTTCAGCAGTTTTTTCCCCAATCCCTGGAAAATGAGAACTAGACAAATATTGAATGAGCCCTCTTTTTCCGGTTGGTTGCGTCTGTTGATAATTATCTGCTTGGAATTGTTCCCCATATTTTGGATGAGAAACAATCTTCCCATTAAAGCGATAGGAGATATCCGAATGAATTTGCCCGAAAATCCCAGTCACAACAATCTCATTATCCACATCCACGCAATTAGACTCAACAACGCGAACGAGCATAACTTTATAGAAGTTCTGCGGATTCTCGAAAAAAGTCGTTAATACTTCCCCTACAATATAAGGTGTATCACTCATTTGGAATCTCCTTTCTAATCTTTTCTATTAAACGTATTGACGTTCTTCTCCGTTCATATACGCTTTATCGATGATACCTCCGCCGAGGCACTCTTCGCCGTCATAGAATACAACGGCTTGACCAGGTGTAATCGCACGAACTGGCTCATCAAAAATCACTGTAGCCAATGTTGGATCCTTTTCGTCCAATATGACTTTCACTTTAGTATCTTGTTGACGGTATCTAAATTTAGCTGTACATTCGAACGTCTTCTCTTTTGGTAAATCATTTGTAAATTGAATATCTGTAGCCGTTAAACTATCGGAATAAAGGTTTGGATGGTGGAACCCTTGACCCACATATAAAGTATTCGTAGTTAAGTCTTTTCCAATCACAAACCATGGATCATTTGTCTTACCACCGCCACCAATTCCTAACCCTTGACGTTGACCAATCGTATAGTACATGAGTCCGGCGTGGTCGCCTTTTACTTCACCGTCCAATGTCACCATTTTTCCTGGTTTAGCTGGTAAATAGTTTGATAAGAACTCATTGAAGTTACGTTCTCCAATAAAACATACACCAGTAGAATCCTTTTTCTTCGCAGTCGCAAGATTATACTTCTCAGCAATCTCACGCACTTCTTTTTTCTCTAAGTGTCCAATTGGGAACATCGCTTTTTCTAATTGCTTTTGATTCAATTGACTTAAGAAATACGTTTGGTCTTTATTATTGTCTTTCCCTCTTAATAAGTGAACAATTCCATTTTCGTCTTTTTCTACACGAGCATAGTGACCCATCGCCACATAATCTGCCCCTAGTTGAAGAGCATAATCTAAGAAAGCTTGGAATTTCACTTCTTTATTACACATCACATCTGGGTTTGGTGTACGTCCAAGGCGATATTCGCGAAGGAAGTATTCAAATACACGGTCCCAATATTCTTTCTCAAAGTTTACAGAATAATACGGAATTCCAATTTGTTCTGCCACTGCAGCTACGTCTTTGTAGTCTTCAGTCGCTGTACAAACGCCATTTTCGTCCGTATCATCCCAGTTTTTCATAAAAATACCGATGACATCATATCCAGCTTCTTTTAATAGTAAAGCTGTTACAGAGGAGTCAACCCCTCCACTCATGCCAACGACAACTCTTGTTTTTTCGTTACTCATTCTTTCACCATCATTTCTATTTATTTCCTGAACTAGTCGATTTGAAGGTCGAGTTATCAGAATTTACCCTAATTTTAAATTTATTTTTATTTTTTTCAAAATTTTTGCTTGAAAATCATTGAAAATGCGATAGTACTGGGATTTTTGCCCAATTGTGTTTTTGACAAACGGTTGCGTTTTCACTATAATTAAGTTGAGAAAAAGGGGGCGAAGGTGTATGATGATCTCTTTACGAGCAGCACGGGTAAATCGTAATTTAACACTGTTAGAAGCCGCCAAATATCTTAAAATAAACAAAGATACGCTTACGAAGTATGAAAAAGATTCAACTAATCTTCCATATTCTTTAAGCAAGAGAATGCAGGAGCTATATGAAGTTCCTAGCGAGAATCTTTATTTTGGCGACACTCAAAGCTTCGTAGCACAATTTAAGCCGCTACCCGAAGTCGAATAATACAGCTACAGGGAACACCGCCCGTGCATGATAAACGAGACAGTTCAATTTTGAACTGTCTCTCTTTTCTTATACACTATTTTGTTGTTACTTCGAGAACGCCTCTTTCAACAAGCCCTTCTAAAATAAACTCTAACTTTTCTACAGCTATAGCAGTATTTGCTTTACCGTATAAGTCAACTGTTTGCAGGCCATTCTTCGTTACTGTCGAAATTTTCAATTGTTTCTTATCTTTATCCACCATGACTTTTAATTTTAATCCACGGTGATCATCAATTGTTTCGTCTAAACTACGAATTAATTGGAAGTTCCCAGATTTTGTTTCTGTAAAGCCATTATCACGTAATGTGTATCCTTTACATGTTGGACTAACCGAAAAGACTTGGTTTGATCCTTTTAATGATGCAGTTGGTGTAAATGCCATATGCGCTTCTCCTCTTTCTTTTTCTACAACGTTAGTTTACCATATTTTGCCTCTAAACAAAAGCTCTCTCTTAACGCAGTGCGTCCACAAAGGCGTCAATATCTTCTTTTGTTGAACCCATTCCAAATGAAAGTCGGACAGATTCTTCAAGACGACTCGTTTCGCCTTTAAACATTGCAGACAATACTGGACTGATTTGTACACTTCCAGCTGAACATGCTGATCCAGCAGATACTGAAACATCTTTTAAATCATTGAAGATTAACGTTTGTGTAGCTTTTCTTCCCTTCAGCCAGATATTACAAACATGCGGATTCTTTGGATTTGCTACGCCGTTAAACTCAAACTCAATGCCTCTTTCAGACAACTTAGCGGTTAGATACTCACGTAACTCTTGATAGTTTTGAACGAGCTCATCTCTTTTTGCTACAACGATTTGCATCGCTTTTTCAAGTCCTAGAATATAAGGAACATTTTCCGTTCCAGCTCTAAATCCTAGCTCTTGTCCGCCACCTTTAATCAATGCATGAATAGGCGCATCTTTTGATTTATATAGGAATCCAATCCCTTTTGGCGCATAAATTTTATGTCCTGAAGCCGTTAAATAGTCAATTCCATCCACCGTTAATGCTTCTTGTGCAAAGGCTTGAACAGCATCCGTATGGAAATAAGTTGGCGTGTATTTTAATAAAGCAGCAATCTCTTCAATTGGTAATCTTGCGCCTGTTTCATTATTGACCGTCATAATTGAAACTAGACGTGTGTCCTCTCTTAAAGCCTGCTCAATTTCAGAAACTGTCACAATGCCATCTTTATTTGGAGCTAAATACGTCACGTCAAAGCCTTCCTGTTCTAAAAATTCAGCTGGTTTTCGAACAGAAGGATGCTCTACTGCAGAAACAATGATATGCCCTTTTTCTTTTGCGAAATGCTCACGAATACTCTCGAATACTAAGTTATTTCCTTCAGAACCTGAACTTGTAAAGATAATGGCATCGTGTGGAGATGCTTGTAGTTCTGATAAAATAGCTTTCTTCACACGTTCGATTTTTTGCTTTTGTTCACGACCAATGCGATAGACACTAGACGGATTCCCAAAAGAAGCCATTTCCTTTGTAATCACTTCTAATACTTCCGCATTTACCGGCGTCGTTGCTGCATAATCTAAGTAATTCAC
>CAUQUY010000046.1:0-10414 GCA_963521405.1 uncultured Streptococcus sp. | reverse complement strand
GGATGTGACTGCGGGATTATCTCTTGGTGAATACTCAGCTTTAGTAGAAGCAGGGGTCCTTGATTTCAAGGAAGCACTAAACTTAGTCGCAAAACGTGGTCAATATATGCAAGAAGCGGTTGTTGAAGGTGAAGGGAAAATGGTGGCCGTTCTCGGTCTTGAAGATAATGTTATCGAAGACATTTGCCGTGAAGTTTCTACTCCAGAAGAGCTTGTCGTTCCTTCAAACTACAACACGCCAGGACAATTAGTGATTGGTGGGCACGCGGAAGCAGTAGATGTAGCAAGCGAAAAATGCTTAGAAGCTGGCGCAAAAAGAGCCGTACCACTTGTAGTGTCTGGACCTTTCCATACACCATTAATGGAAGAGGCGAAAGTTCGTTTTGCTCCTGTGATGGAGGTAGCCGAGTTACACGAAAGCAAATGCCCTGTATTAAGCAATACGCTTGGCACACCGCATGAAGGCGTTCCTTCAAAAGACGTTCTCTGTGATCAAATTACAAATGCCGTGAAATGGAAACAAAATGTTGAGTGGATGCTTCAAGAGGGTGTAGATGTCTTTATTGAAGTAGGTCCTGGAAAAACATTGACGCAAATGGTGAAACAAATTGCCAAAGCAAAAGGTGCTTCTGTTCAATTATTCCACACAGATAACCTTAAAGCGGTGACAGAAACCATTGAAAAAGTAAAGGAACTGAAAGGATAACGAAATGAAATTTAAAGATAAAACAGTTGTTGTAACAGGAAGCCGTCGTGGTATTGGACTTGGAATCGCGTTAGAATTCGCTAAACTTGGTGCTAACGTTGTTTTAAACGGTACTCGTGAAATTGATGCAGAAACACAGGCACAATTTGATGCTTATCCTGGTGAAGTAATGACATTTGTTGGAGACGTTTCGAAATTCGACGTAGCTGAAAACTTTATTAACGAAGTAAAAGAGCGTTTTGGACGCATCGACGTGTTAGTCAATAACGCTGGAATTACGCGTGATGGTTTATTAATGCGTATGAGTGAATCTGATTTTGACGATGTAATGAATATTAACTTAAAAGGATACTTCAATATGATTCGTTTTGCGACTCCAGTTTTCGTAAAACAAAAATCAGGAAGCATTATTAACATTACAAGTATTGTTGGAGTTACAGGAAATGCAGGTCAAGCAAACTACGCTGCAAGTAAAGCCGGAATCATTGGTTTAACAAAATCGGTTGCTAAAGAAATCGGTTCTCGTGGGATTACAGTGAATGCTATTGCTCCTGGATACATCGATACAGATATGACACAAGCATTACCTGAAAAGATTCGTAACGAATGGGAAAAACAAATTCCATTACGTCGTTTCGGTACAGTAGAAGATATTGCAGAAGCCTGTGTGTTCTTAGCGGAAACAAAATACGTTACAGGACAAGTGTTAAACGTTAACGGCGGATTATACATGTAATCTCTTAAAGGAGGAAAACAATGAATCGAGTAGTAATTACAGGAATGGGAGCAATCACTCCTTTAGGAAATGATGTTAATAGCTTCTGGGAAGGCCTTAAAGAAGGTAAGAACGGAATTGCTCCAATTACAAAATTTGATAAAAAAGACTTAGATGTCCATGTGGCAGCTGAAGTAAAAGACTTCGATGCTACAAAATACATGGATCGTAAAGAAGCAAAACGTATGGATTTATTCTGTCAATACGGACTAGCTGCAGCAATCCAAGCCGTTGAAGATAGCGATATTACTCCAGAAAACACAGACTACGACCGCTTTGGCGTTATGGTTGGTTCTGGTATCGGTGGGTTAACAGTAATGGAAAGCCAAATCATCAAAATGCATGATAAAGGCCCAACTCGTGTAGCTCCATTATTCGTTCCAATGGCAATCGGAAACATGGTTGCAGGAAACATTTCAATGAAAATTGGCGCACGTGGCGTATGTACATCATTAGTAACTGCGTGTGCAACAGGAACACATGCCATCGGTGAAGCGTTCCGTAACATTAAACATGGTTATTCAGATGTGATTTTAGCCGGTGGTGCTGAAGGTTCTATTTGTGAAATCGGAATTGCTGGATTTGCTGCTTTAACAGCATTATCAAGCAGTGACAATCCAGATGCAGCTTCATTACCATTTGATAAAAAACGTGGCGGATTCGTAATGGGTGAAGGAGCAGGGGTTCTTGTTCTTGAAAGCCTAGAACACGCTCAAAAACGTGGTGCTAAAATTTATGCAGAAGTTGTCGGATACGGTGCTACAGGAGATGCTTATCATATGACAGCTCCAAATCCTGATGGAAGCGGCGCTGGTAAAGCAATCTTACAAGCTATCGAAGAAGCAGGAGTGGATCCAAGTGAAGTGGACTATGTGAATGCTCACGGTACAGGAACTCCAGCTAACGATTCAGCGGAAACAACTTCAATCCGTTATGCGTTAAAAGAAGCTGCCGATAAGGTTCATGTTTCAAGTACAAAATCAATGACTGGACACTTATTAGGTGCTGCTGGTGCGATCGAAGCAATCGCCTGCGTTAAAGCAGTTGAGGAAGACTTCGTTCCACCAACGATTAATTTAACAGAGCAAGACGAAGCGTGTGACTTAAACGTAACTCCAAACGTTGGAGTTTCTACGAAAGTAGACGTAGCAATTAGTAATTCGTTAGGTTTCGGTGGACATAATGCCGTAATCTGCGTGAAGAAATGGAAGGATTAATACATGAATGTAGAAGAAATTAAAGAACTAATGACTTTGTTCAATGATTCAAACATGACTGAGTTTCATTTATCAAACGAAGAGTTCGAAGTGCAATTTAGTAAACGCGAGGAGTATCCTCAAGTCGTTTCTAATGCCGTTGCACCCGTTGCAAACGTGGCAAGTCCAGTAGAAGCTGCACCAGCAAGTGCCGCTCCTTCTGCTGAAACTCAAGAAGCTCCACAAGTTGCAGCAGATGCAAAATACATTACAAGCCCAATCGTTGGGGTGGTTTACTTACAATCTTCACCAGATGCAGATCCATTTGTACAAGTGGGTAAACAAATCACTTCAAACGATACTGTATGTATTGTCGAAGCAATGAAAATCATGAACGAAATTAAGAGCGACTTCAATGGTGAAGTTGTTGAAGTCCTAGTAGAAAACGGCCAAATGGTTGATTTCGGACAAAAACTATTTGCGATTCGCTAAACCCAATTTTAGGAGGAAATTAAGATGAACATTATGACTGTAACTGACGTAGCTGAGTTAATCCCTAACCGTTACCCAATTTTATTTATTGACCGTGTAGATGAATTAGTACCAGGTGAGCACGTTGTGGCACGTAAAAACGTGACATTTAACGAAAGCTTCTTTCAAGGACATTTCCCTGGTGAACCTGTAATGCCTGGTGTGTTAATCGTTGAAGCATTAGCACAAGCTGGTTCTATCCCATTATTAAAACTTGATTCTTTCAAAGGAAAAACAGCTTACTTAGGTGGATTAAACAATGTTAAATTCCGTCAAAAAGTAACTCCAGGAGATGTGTTAACACTTCAAGTGGATATCGTGAAATTAAAAGAATATGCAGGAATCGGTAAAGGCGTTGCTTATGTCGATGGTAAGAAAGTCGCAGAAGCTGAATTAACCTTTATTATTGGACGTTAAGCCTATGTTTAATAGAGTACTAATCGCAAACCGTGGAGAGATTGCTTGCCGTATTATTCGTGCTTGTCGCGAGTTAGGAATTGAATCGGTGGCCGTCTATTCCCAAGCGGATAAAGATGCTCTTCATGTACAATTAGCCGACCATGCTGTATGTATCGGACCAGCTGCCTCAAAAGATTCTTACTTAAAGGTTGAAAATATTTTGAGCGCTGCCGTTACAACAGGGGCACAAGCGATTCACCCAGGATTTGGATTCTTATCGGAGAATGCCAAATTTGCCAAAATGTGTGCGGAATGCAATATCACTTTCATTGGGCCTTCAAGCGAAGTGATTTCTCAAATGGGGGATAAAGCAGAAGCTCGTAAGCAAATGATTGCGGCAAACGTACCGGTGATTCCTGGTAGTGATGATGTTGTCGCAACCGTTGAAGAAGGAATTGAACTTGCCAAGCGTATCGGCTTTCCGCTCTTAATTAAGGCGGTTGCTGGTGGTGGTGGTAAAGGAATTCGTCGTGTTGAAACAGTTGAAGAATTTGAACATCAATTTGTGACAGCTCGCCAAGAAGCCTTACAAGCCTTCGGAAATGCCGATGTGTACATGGAACGGATTATCTATCCAGCCAAACATATTGAAATTCAAATTTTAGCCGACCAACATGGAAATGTGGTTCACCTAGGAGAGCGTGACTGTTCACTTCAACGTAAAAATCAAAAGATTATCGAAGAAGCGCCAAGTCCATCTCTTTCTTCTCAACTCAGAAGAGAAATGGGGGAAGCAGCTGTTCGTGCTGCTAAAGCAGTCGGCTATCAAAACGCAGGAACGATTGAGTTTCTTGTGGATGAAGAAAAACATTTCTATTTCATGGAAATGAATACGCGTATTCAAGTAGAACATCCGATTACAGAAATGATTACGAATGTGGATCTTGTGCAACAACAAATTAAAATTGCTGCAGGAGAAGAGTTACCATTTACTCAAGAGGATATTACTTTTGAAGGGCATGCGATTGAATGTCGTTTAAACGCTGAAAATCCATTTGAAGGCTTCCGTCCTTCTCCAGGTAAAGTAACGTTCTTACATCAACCTGTTGGTGGTATGGGTGTACGTATTGAATCAGCACTGTATACAGGATATCAAATTCCACCATTCTACGATTCAATGTTAACGAAGTTGATTGCGCACGGTAAAACACGTGAAGAAGCCATTCTTCGCATGAAACGGATGCTCTTTGAGCTTGTAGTAGAGGGTGTGGATACGAACCAAGAATTCGTTGAAGATTTATTAGATTCTTCTGCGTTCAGACGCGGCGACTATACAACTGCGTACGTTGAAACTGAATTCTTGAAACACTGGAATCAACCAAAAGAGAAATAGAATGATTTAGTAAAGGAGTGATTAGATGGGTCTGTTTAGAAAACGGTCGTATATCACCATTAATCGTACCAAAGTAGACTTATCTGAACAGTCTGAGTTACCTACAGTTCCGGATGGGAAATGGGTGAAATGTCCTTCTTGTGACAAGATTGTCTACAAAGAAGACTTAGGATCCTTAAAAGTTTGTCCGCACTGTGATGCTCATTTTAGAATTAATGCGGCTGAACGATTAGCCATTACAGTAGATACATTCCAGGAACTCTTTGAGGATGAAAAGCCGAAAGTAGATGTAGCCTTTCCAGGATACGAAGCGAAATTGGAGAAAGCCTCTAAAGTAGCCAAAGAAAATGAAGCTGTAACAGTCGGTGTGGCAACAATCGGGGAAGAATCCTTTATTTGTTGCGTCATGAACTCATTCTTTATGATGGGGTCAATGGGACAAGTCGTTGGTGAGAAAATCACGAAGGCTTTCCAAGAAGGAATCAAACGCCAATTACCAGTCGTGATTTTTACCGCCTCAGGTGGTGCCAGAATGCAAGAAGGAATTTTCTCTCTCATGCAGATGGCGAAAATTTCAGGGGCTGTGGAAGAACACCATCAAGCTGGATTATTCTATTTAACAGTATTGGCGGATCCAACAACAGGAGGCGTCACTGCAAGCTTTGCGATGCAAGGCGACATTATTTTAGCAGAACCAAAAGCAATCGTTGGATTTGCTGGAAAACGTGTTGTGGAACAAACCATGAACCAAAAACTTCCAGATGATTTCCAACAAGCAGAAACCGTTCTGGAACAAGGGTTTATCGATGCGGTGGTTCACCGTAAGGAAATGAAGAAGATGATTCATCGTCTACTTGTCCTTCATAGAAAGGAGTCGAACGCATGAAACCAATGAAAATTGTTTCGTTGGCGCGTGATGTGAAACGTCCAACGACAAAAGAATGGATTAACGCCGTATTTGACGACTTTATTGAATTACATGGGGACCGTTACTACGCCGATGATAAAGCTCTTGTAGGTGGGATTGCGACATTAAACGGTAAACCTGTTACGGTGATTGGGATGGAGAAGGGGCATACGCTTCAAGAAAACTTGAAGACAAACTTCGGTCAAGTCCATCCAGAAGGATACCGTAAGAGTGCACGTTTGATGAAACAAGCTGAAAAGTTTAACCGTCCAGTTGTAACGTTTATTAATACGGCTGGTGCTTTCTGCGGGGCAACTGCGGAAGAACGTGGAATCGGTGAAGCTATTGCGGATAATCTTCGTATTATGAGCCACTTGAAAGTTCCAATCATCGCCATCCTATGTGGTGAAGGCGGAAGTGGTGGAGCATTAGCGCTTGCCGTTGCCAATGAAGTTTGGATGATGGAATATGCGATGTATTCAATTCTTTCTCCAGAAGGATTTGCATCGATTTTGTGGAAGGATGGTTCAAAAGCCAGTCAAGCCGCTGAACTCATGAAATTTACAAGTAATGATTTGTTGGCGCAAAAGATTGTTGATCGCATTATTCCAGAAAAGAAAAAGACAAACGAAGAGATTGCTTTGGATATGAGAGAACAATTAGAAGTTCAATTAAATGAGTGGTCATTGAAATCGAAAGAAGAAATTGTAAGCCAACGTTTAGAGCGATTTAATCAATATTAGAATTTGATGAAAATTCCAAGGAGCCTGACTTTTTTGTTAGGCTCTTTTTTGTTATACTAGAGTTACCATTTTCATTGGAGGGAACAAAATATGACACGTTTAGAAAAAGTAAGAAATTCCATGAAAGAACAAGAAATTGATGGATTGATTGTTTATAGCCCATACAATTTACGTTATTTAGCAAACTTTACAGGAACAACAGGGTTTGCATTAATTACATTGACAGATGCTTATTTTGTAACAGATGCTCGTTACACTCAACAAGCACAACAACAAGCAAAAGGATTCCATGTGATTGAACATAAGACAGGTTGGGTTCCAGCGTTTGAAAAAATTATTCGTGAAAACGACTTAAAATTTGTTGGGTTTGAAGCAGACCATGTTTCAGTTTCTCAACTAGAAATCTTCGAAGATGCGTTTGATACAGCATTAATTCCAACGCAAAACATTGTAGAAAAAATTCGTGAAGTCAAAGATGAAGGTGAAATCCAAACAATCCGTGAAGCTTGCCGTATTTCAGATGCTGCATTCCTACACATTTTAGATTTCATTAAACCAGGTGTGAGCGAAATCCAAGTGGCAAATGAATTAGACTTCTATATGCGTGGCCTTGGTGCAACTGGAGTTTCATTTGATACGATTATCGCAAGTGGTGTTCGTTCTTCAATGCCTCATGGTGTTGCGAGTGCAAAAGTGATTGAAACTGGAGATCTAGTAACGCTTGACTTTGGTTGCTACTACAATGGTTATGTATCTGATATGACTAGAACAATCGCTGTTGGTGAACCAATTGACCAATTAAAAGAGATTCATGATGTAGTTTTACAAGCTCAATTAAAAGTGAGCGAAGCAGCTGGACCTGGTAAAACAGGGGTAGAATTAGACAAGATTGCTCGTGACTACATCGCAAGCCGTGGTTATGGTGAATACTTCACTCACTCAACAGGACATGGTATCGGTCTTGAAATCCACGAAGCACCAAACGTTTCTCGTATTGCGACACAGGCATTTGTACCAGGTAATGTCATTACAAATGAACCAGGAATTTACCTTCCTGGAGTTGGTGGAGTACGTATCGAAGACGACATTATTATCAATGAAACTGGCGGCGAAGTGATTCAAAAAGTTCCTCGTGAACTCATTATTCTCTAAAATAGACGGTAGTTGTGAGAATAGCTGTTTCATGGTAAACTAAATGAGAATTGGAAAAACTTTTTATGAGTAATTTTCTATCAAACAGGGAGGTTACAAAATGGAACAAATCAAAAAATATTCTAAAGATCAAGAACTAGGTGCAATCGAAATTGCTCCTGAAGTTATCGAAAGCATTGCAGGGATTGTAGCTGCACAAGTGGAAGGCTTCTATCCAGTTCCTGGATTCTTAAACACTATTTTCGGTGGAAAACAATTATCTAAAGGAGCTTATTTAACAGAAGAAAACGGATCATTTGTGATTGATATTTACGGAAATGTAGATTACGGTGTTTCAATTCCAAAAACAGCTCTATTATTGCAAAACAAAATTAAAGAACAATTATTATTCAGCTGTGAATTAGTGATTTCACAAGTGAATGTTCACGTTCAAGAAATTTTACCAGTGCATCACGAAGATGCAGAATTATTTGAATTGGGGGATGAATAGTGAGTCGTAAACCATTAAAAAGACGAGCACTACGAGTATTGGCCATTCAAGCTTTATACCAACTAGATGTGTCGCCTGAAATGCACATTGTAGATGCGCTTAGTCTTGCGTTGGAATGCTCAGAAGATTCACCTTATTCTATCGAAGCAATTACGGAAGAAGAGTTAGTTAACGAAGTTCCAGAAATTGCATACAGCATAGCATTAGTGCGAGGAGTACAAAATAACGTTCAAAAAATTGATGCGTTAATCGAAAAGTACTTAAAAGGATGGAAGCTAAACCGTATCGTCCGTTTAGACTTAATCATCATGCGAGTGGCTATTTTCGAAATGACTTCTCCAGAATTAGAAGTTCCACAAACTGTAGCGTTAAACGAAGCAATTGAAATCGCAAAAACATACAGTGACGAAAAATCAGCGAAATTTATTAATGGTATCTTATCAAACTTAGTAAACGGGTAAGATTCTACTACACGAAGAGTCTGAAGCAACAGTTTCAGACTCTTTTTTAAAGGATGTGAGCAATCGCGTTCAGAAATGGAACGTTGGACCGGAACACCGGAAGGAACGTGAAACGTTCTGCGGATGTTTCGGGAAACGCACGCCATTTCTGCGATTGCGAGCTCAACTAAAAATAGGATGCGAGAAAAGGCGGTCATAGGCGATGACGGTTCGCAGGTTAGCCGCAAAGGACTGCTCGCAGTCGTGCAAAATCCTTCATAGTGCGAAGGATTTGGGTGTGGGCATTGCTAATTATATAGAATTGTTAATGTATAAGACATTACAAAATTAAATATTTGCAGTATTAAGACTAAATTTGAAAGTCAATGAACCACTGCGCCTAAGTCATGTCACACCCAATTGAATGCACTAAAAAATTATCATATATGATAATTCACACATATGTTAATTTCACCATACATATTTTTATTAACTTTACATAATTATTTTTGAAAAAAGGAGACTTCTATGACGCAAATTCTAGATGGGAAAGCATTAGCTGGAAAAATAAGAGAAGGACTAAAACAGGAAGTACAACAACTTTCTAAAAGTGGAGTCACACCTTCACTAACAGTAATTCTTGTTGGAGAAGACCCAGCTAGCCAAGTGTACGTGCGTAACAAAGAACGTGCAGCAACAGAAGTAGGCATTCATTCAAACGTGATTCGACTCAGCGAAGAAACGACACAAGAAGAGTTATTAGAATACGTGAATAAGCTCAATCATGACGCAAGCATTCACGGAATTTTGGTGCAATTGCCTCTGCCAAAACACATCGATACTGATGCTGTCTTAGAAGCGATTGTTCCTGAAAAAGATGTGGACGGGTTCCATCCAGTGAACTTAGGGAAGTTACTGCAAAAGGATGAATCGATTGTTCCATGTACGCCGCAAGGAATCATGGAATTCTTCAAAGAATATAATATTGACCTTGTTGGAAAAGAGATGGTGATTATCGGCCAAAGTACGATAGTCGGTCGTCCAATGGCACTATTAGGATTAAACCATGGTGCGACAGTTACAGTTTGCCACAGTCGTACCAAAGATTTAGCCCAAGTTGCTAAACGTGCTGATATTTTGATTAGTGCAGTAGGAAAAGCTGGACTCATTACAAAAGACTTCGTAAAAGAAGGAGCCGTTGTCATCGATGTCGGCATTAACCGTAATGAAGCAGGAAAACTTTGTGGAGACGTCCTATTTGAAGAAGTAGCGCCACTCACAAGTGCGATTACACCAGTACCTGGCGGAGTAGGTCCAATGACGATTGCGATGTTACTAGCGCAAACTGTAAAAAATGCAAAAAGTAAGAAGGAGTAGGACATGGAACAAGAATACTTAACCGTCAGTGCATTGACGAAGTATATTAAAACTAAATTTGACCGTGATCCGCACTTAGACCGCGTTTATTTAACAGGAGAAATTTCAAACTTTAATAAAAATAGTGTGCATAAGTATTTCAACTTGAAGGATGAAAATGCGATTATCGCAGCAACGATGTTCCAAGGAGCGTACAAGAAAATTCAATTTCAACCAGAAGAAGGGATGAAAGTTCTTGTGATTGGGCGCGTTACGGTATATGAGAAATCTGGAAAGTACCAAATGATTATCGAGCACATGGAACC
>CAUQUY010000045.1:0-10826 GCA_963521405.1 uncultured Streptococcus sp. | reverse complement strand
GACGGTAGCCCTAGGGTGTTTTTATTAAATTCTCACTTTTTGGGGTCAGTCCCGTGATTGGCTATTCGTTTTTTCTTACTTTGTTGTGTTTCGTAACTCAATCTTGTAAGGTAATGTAATTTCAGATTCCACAATCTCTTCTTTGTTCATAATCTTCGTCAATAGACGCATTGCTACGGCACCAATATCATATAAAGGTGGTGCAATTGTTGAAAGAATTGGACGTGTCATCTTCGTTAATTTAGAGTTATTGCTTGAGATGATTTCGAATTTCTCAGGAACTTTAATTCCTAAGTCCATTAATCCATTTAATAATCCTACTGAAGTTTCGTCGTCTGTTACGATTGCAGCTGTTACGCCAGCTTTATGAATACGTTCTGCTACAGATTCACCTGCATGGTATGTCAATGGCACTTCGTATACTAATTTAGGATCGAATTTAATACCCGCTTTATCTAAAGCTGCTTTATATCCTTCAAAACGTAAATCTACAGAAGCTATATTTTTCAATGCAGCAGTTACGAAAGCCACTTTCTTATGTCCGTTTTCAATTAATGTTTCAACCGCTTCTTGAGTCGCTTCTTTATAATCAATATTGACAGACGCAATTTCATGTTCAGCATCCATTGTTCCTGCTAAAACAATTGGTGTTTTAGAACGAATGATTTCAGTGCGTAATTCAGGTGTTAAATGGTTTCCCATATATAAAATACCATCTACTTGTTTTGATAATAATGTGTTTAACACTTGAATTTCTTTATGATTATTTTGGTCTGAGTTCGCTAGAATAATGTTGTATTTATACATTGTCGCAATGTCATCAATCCCACGCGCTAAGCTAGCAAAGTAAAGGTTTGTGACATCCGGAATGATGACTCCAACAGTCGTAGTTTTTTTACTTGCAAGTCCACGAGCAACGGCATTTGGACGATAATCTAATTCATCGATAACATCTAGCACTCTCTTACGAGTTGCTGGTTTTACGTTAGGGTTCCCATTCACTACACGTGATACAGTAGCCATGGATACATTTGCTTCACGAGCAACGTCATAAATCGTAATTGTTTGCTTTTCCATCTACAAATCTCCTTTGTGCATCTTTTCATCTATTCTTAGGGTAGCACTTTCATAAATCTTTTGCAAGCGTTTAACTACAATTTTCATATAATTTTTGAAACTATTTACATTATTGATGTAATAATATGCTACAATAGATTCAAGGAGATGAAATTATGAAACTAAACCCTACTTTTATGCAATTGAAAAATGAAATGAAAGAAAAACAAAACCCGATTGTTTTTATCCAAAATCCAGAGACTATTCGTCTTTTGACAAAATTCTCAACAGAACCACATGAACGAATTGTCGCCCTCGTATATACACCCGGAGCTACTCCGCTACTCTTCGTTCCAGCATTAGAACATCAAGTCGCTCAAAAAGCTGAGCCAGACTTTATTGTGAAGAGTTATCACGATCATGAAGATGGTTGGAAACTTTTATCAGATGCGATTAAGGAACACTTCCCGCTTCAAGTGAACTTTGCAGTAGAGAAAGTGGACTTCTCACTCTTTGCTGCTGAGCAATTGCAAAAGCACTTCCCTGGTATTCAGTTCTCAGTTGACCTAACACCAGTCGTGCAACAACTTCGTCTCGTAAAAGACGCAGAAGCTGTTGATAAACTCGTCTACTCAGGAACCTTTGCCGATAAAGCCATTGAAATTGGAAAGAAAGCCTTGAAAGTTGGCATTACAGAACGTGAAGTCGTTGCCATTATCGAATTCGAAATGAAAAAACTAGGTGTCTCTCAAATGAGCTTTGATACAATGGTGCTCTTTGGAGACCACGCTGCTGATCCTCATGGTGAACCTGGCGACCGTACCCTTAAAGAAAACGAATGGGTCCTCTTTGACCTAGGAACGATGGTCGATGGTTACGCAAGCGACATTACTCGTACGGTCTTCTTTGGAACCGAAAGCGCGAAAGACCCACGCCATCAAGAAATCTATGACATTGTACAAAATGCACACGATACAGCTATCCAAGCAGTAAAACCTGGCATGAAAGCTAGCGAAATTGATAAGATTGCTCGTGACATTATCGCAAAAGCTGGATATGGTGAATACTTCATCCACCGCCTTGGACACGGCATTGGTCAAAGCGTTCATGAGTTCCCTTCGATTATGGAAGGAAACGATATGGAACTAGTTGAAGGGATGTGCTTCTCTGTTGAACCTGGTGTGTATATTTCAGGTGACTACGGTGTTCGTATCGAAGACTGCTTAGCCGTGACAAAAGATGGCGCAAAACTCTTCACAGCTGTTAAATATGAATTCTAATCAAAAAATAAAAGCCTGGGGATTTCCCCAGGCTTTCGTTGTTTATAAATAAAATTAAGCTTCTTCTTTAACGTCTTCAGCTTTTTCTTTAACGTCTTCAGCTTTTTCTTTAACGTTTTCTGCTAATTCAGCAACCACTTCAGCTGATTCTTCTTTGTGTTTAGCAAAGTTTCCTTTTACTTTATCAACTGTTTCGCTAAATTGGCCTTTTAAGTTTTCAGTGTGTACTGCAACTTGGTCTTTTAAGTTAGCTGCTTGTTTAGAAACTTGTTCTTTTAAGTGTCCAGCTTGTTCTTGTAAGTTTACACGAATGTCTTGTGTTGAAGTTTTAGCTACTTCAGCGAATTCAACACCTTTTGCACGTGCGATTTCACCGTATTCTGATAATTGTTCTTTGTAGCGATCTGCTTCTCTCGCTAAGTCTTCACGTAATTCTTTACCTGATTTTGGCGCAAATAATAAAGCTGTTACTGCTGCTGCAGATGCTCCGATAAATGCTCCTAATAAAAATCCACCTGATTTACTCATGTTCAACACTCCGTTTCGTTATTTTACTTTTTTCTTCTTTGAAAGAATTGTTCTTCCAAAATTAAATGCCGCAACTGCACGACTTGTTTTTGAAAGCTTCACTGCTTTTGTTGCTAGATTACGAGAAGATGTATTTACATCTGAAATCGTCACACCTAAATCGCCTGCCGCTGTAAACAACGGATTTGTCGCTTTAAGTTTGCCGTTCACGTCATCTACGAGTACATTTGCTTTATTTAATAACCCTTCAACTTCAATTGAAAGACTATCAACATCTTTTGTAATGACTTCTAATGAATGATTCACATTATCAACGGTTTTATTTAATCTTGATAAAATCGGTGATACTTTGACAATTACAAAAACCACTAATGCTAATAAAGCACATGCAGCAATTAATGCAGCAATCTCAACACCTGTCATTGAGCCATTCCTCCAATCTTTAAGTATGAGTTAATGATAACACTTTCTCATGAAAAATACCATCATATTATTTCTTAAATTGCCTATACTTTCAATCATTTTTTACATATGTTACACTTATTTTATTACTAATAAAGGGTGACAATTATGCACAATGTCTTATGGATAGATTCCATCACAAATTTCTTTACGAATTACTGGAATTCCTTTGATTGGGAATCCATTTTATCAAATGTTTTTACGAAATTATTATCATTAATCCTACTATTCCTAGTTTTCTATTTTGGAAAGAAGTTTCTACATTTTCTATTTAAGAAAACGATTCTTTCCTCTGTGAAAGTCGTTCGTCAAAGTGAAAATAGACAAAAGACGATCGTGAAGCTCTTAGAAAATATGCTCGATTATTTCCTATACTTCATCTTGATTTATTGGATTCTCTCGATTATCGGTGTTCCAATTTCTAGCTTACTCGCTGGGGCTGGAATCGCTGGGGTTGCCCTAGGTCTTGGTGCGCAAGGTTTCCTATCAGATGTGATTAACGGTCTTTTCATCCTACTCGAACGCCAATTCGAAGTTGGAGATGCCGTTTTAATCAATAACATTTCCGGAACAATCGCTAGCGTCGGCGTCCGGACTACACAAGTTCGCGGTTATGACGGAACTCTTCATTACATTCCAAACCGCAATATCACTGTTGTTAGCAACCAATCCCGTGGAAATATGCGTGCTTTAATCGAATTACCTTTAAATAGCAACGTGGATTTAAAATCTGTTTACTCAGTCATTGAAGAAATTAATAACCAATATACTAGAACAGACGAAGCTCTAACCGCTCCGCCAAAAATCGTTGGACCACAAACCAAGCCAAATGGTCAATTTGTATTCACCATCGCTCTAATGACAAAAAACGGTTTGCAACATGCTACTTACCAACGCTATTTAACACTTTATCAAGAGGCACTGCTAAAACAAGGCATCGACCTCTCATCCCCTGTCATCCCATATACAAATAACTAAAAAAGAAGGCCTCGCGCCTTCTTTTTTGTTTCCTTATAATCCACTCCATAGGATGCACCACACCCTATTCCCTCTCCTCTCGTTCTTACGGAATGGTACATAAACTCCCTTATTATAGAAAAAGCTACAGCGATTCCGAGGAATTCTATAATAGCAATAATGGGAACTTGCATAAAATGCGAATTAAAGGGCGTAAGGAATTTATTCCATACGCCCTTTTTGAGGCTTTTAAAGCGAGAGACGAAAGACTCGAGCTGGTGCCCCATTATAGCTATTATCTAGAATTCCTAAAAAGGAATCGCTGTAGCGATTATAGTTTTATTTACTATTTTCTTTTTCCACAAAATCATATTCGCGGGTGAGTTCATGTACCATGAAGTTGATGCGCTTTAAAAGCTCCTTCCTCGTCACAATCCCCACAAACTCATTCTCCTCATTCCCAATACAAATAAAACTCTCATCCACAAGTTCATTTAATACATCTTCCACTTGCGTATCCTGATGAATGATTGGAAACTCAGTACGCATGACTTCACGCACTTTGTATTTTCCTAACTGATTCATATGAATTTGCTCCACACCCGTGATTTTGTGTAAAATCATCGCCAGTGAAATCAGACCTACAATTTTATTTTCCTTGTTCAGTACAGGAATGAGTGAATAACGCACGTTCGTCAACACAAGCATCGCGTGTTCCAAAGTATGGTCTTCTTGAAGAATAGCTACTTTTTCTGCATCGATAAAAAGCTTATCGCGATCTTCAAGTAGTAACTCTTGGATTTTCTTATGAATCAAGCGTATACCCTCCCTCATCAGACCACGTATAGTCTAAAACGAGCCCATCTAATACTTCGTGTTTTGTTGTGTAATAGGTTAAGCGTAATTTGTCTTTTGAAAGAATATCCAGTACTGCATACGACGGTGTCCCCTCATAGCTACCACGCGGATAGTTCGTTGACCCCGAATTGATGCAAAGCACACCGTTAACATTCTCAGCATTTAGTTTATGCGTATGCCCGTAAAATGCGACACGCGCCCCCATTTCTTTAGCCGCATTTGCTAAATAATCACGACCGGTGTTCACATATTCAAAATGCCCATGCGCTACAAAGAAATTAATGCCTTCTAGCGTGAACACTTCTGAACGAGGATATTCTGGGTCGTAATCACAGTTTCCTGTTACGCGAATACAATGCGATAGACGTTCATCTTTATAAGGAAATTCTGAGTCTCCCGTATGCACAAATGTCACGTCGCGCCCTGCATAGTGGTCGAAGATTCTCTTTAATGTTAATTCTTGTCCATGGTTATCACTGACAACGACAATTTTCATAATGATTCCTCCGTTTGATTTAACTCATGAGTCCATTTTTCCCACTGGCTAACAAGTAATTCAATAGCTTTTGCACGGTGGCTTATTTTATTTTTAATATCCATTCCTAGTTCCGCAAATGTCTTACCATACTCAGGAACAATGAATAATGGATCATATCCAAATCCGCTATCTCCAGCTGGTAGAGTCGCGATTTGACCTGGGCATTCTGCTTGAACCACAAGTGATTCACTATTTGGTGCAGCTAACACTAAGCAGCAAGTGAAATGAGCCGAGCGCTCTTCTCCAACGAGTCCGCCAAGTTCTGATAAGAGTTTGGCGTTATTTGCTGCATCGCTCTTTGGTTCGCCGGCAAAACGTGCAGAATATACTCCTGGTTGACCGTCTAACGCATCGACGCAGAGACCAGAGTCATCCGCTAATACGATTGTTTGAAGCTCATTCGCAATCGTCTCAGCTTTCAAACGTGCATTTTCTTCGAAGGTTGTTCCTGTTTCTTCGACTTCTTCTAATTCTGGAAAATCTCGCAGTGTCTTGACAGAGTATCCTTTTGGCTCAAAAATCTCCGCAAACTCTTTGGCTTTCCCAACATTATTCGTCGCAATCACGATTTCTTTTTTCAATTCGACGGGTTTTACTTCTTCTTTAAGTGTCACTTTTTTCACCTTCAGACCTGTTCGATTCAACCAGTTTTCAGCAATCTCTTCGAAGAGACTTGCTTCTCCAGTTGTATAAATTTCAAGCGTTGGTTCAGGATTCGTTTCAGGCGTTTCGCTTAATTTGCAATAATCTAATAACGCACTCACGCTGGAAACTGTTTCTGCGCCTGAGTCAATTAATGTGACGCCATCTCCTACGACTTTTTGAATCGTTTGACGAAGCAATGGATAATGCGTACAGCCTAGAATCACTGTATCGACCTCTGTTCCTTCTAACGGACGTAAGGTTTCGCGAACCACTTCTTCTGCTTCTTTAGTATCCGATTGGTTACTTTCAACAATTGGTACAAATTTTGGACAAGCAATATCAAACACTTCAATATCTTTATTTTTGTCATGCATCGTCTTTGGATACACTTTACTAGCAATCGTCGCGTTTGTTCCAAGAACACCGATGCGGTCATTCTTGGTTTGCTTGATAGCTGCAAGGCTACCTGGTTGAATCACTCCAACGACTGGAATTGTTAAGGTGTTTTGTAATTCTTCTAGAACCACTGCAGTCGCGGTATTACAAGCAATAACAAGCATTTTAATGTTTTTATCTAGTAAAAATTGCACCATTTCTAATGTATATTGGCGGATTTCTTCAACTGGTCGTGTGCCGTATGGGCAACGTGCTGAATCGCCAAGGAAGATCATGGATTCGTTTGGTAATTGTTTGAGGGCTTCTTTGAGGACGGTAAGACCGCCAACGCCCGAATCGATAAACCCGATTGGTCTTTTCATGGTTTCTCAACCTTTCTTTCTTTAGTCTTCTATAGTATACCATAGTTCGCGTAACGCTGATTCAAAAGTGGTTTGGTTTATGAAAAAGTTAACCAACTAATAAACTGCTTGTAATCACCTTCGGTGTACGAATGAAAAGAATTGAATAGTCTTACACTACATGCCTTTATCGGATATCTTCATAGTGTTTGTAATAGCTGTATCGGTTCGAGCCCTGGTCTCTCACCTACTGAGCCTCAAAGCAGTAGTAAGGAATAAATTCCTAACTACTGCTAATTCGCATCAGTTACTCTCGCTATTACTCACACTATAGAATCCGATAGGCACTTCGTTTGACTGATTCAATCCTTTTCATTCGAAAAAATAGACTGTTTATCTTTTATAATACGGCCCTGCAGAACTAATAGACTAAAAAGAAAGGAGAGAAACCTCCGCCCTAAACAAAAAAAGAACTCCTGAGTACAGGAGTTCTAGGATAGATTTTATTCTGGAGCGATGCTTTGGTGTTTTCTTGTCACGAGAATTTGAAGCACCACTAGAATCACTAATGCGATAGAGATAGATTCTACTTTATGTGTTGTAATAAGGTTGATGAATTCTTGAAGAGCTTTTACAAATTCAGGCATTTGGCCATCACTAACTCGTCTAAAAGCACTTCCACCAATTAATGCAGAAAGCATGAACACTCCTGATAATACGAAAATGCCTGTCTTTTGATTAATTTTATTAAGAACAATCCCAATAACATTTGCGATTAGGTGAATCAGAACAACCTTCACGAAAAGAACTGCGATGCTGATAACGATATTTTCTGGGTCAAATAGGTCCCCTAAAATCGATTGAATCGTTACTGATCCTAATGAAACTCCATTTCTTAGTGGAATTAATAAGGCGTAAATGAGTGTGATGACCCCAGAATCGACAAGCGTTTGGATGAATAAGCTTTCGATTTGTTCTTTTCTTGTTAATCCTAATTGGCTTTCTAGACGGAATTGTTCAACGATATATCCAATTCCGATGAGTAATAGGATAATTGCAATTTCATTATCGAAGTAAATTGGAAAATAAGTACCGAATGTGCTAAGGTCCCCATTTGCAAAAATCTTCATTAAGAAACTTGTAATAATCCACCAAGCTCCTAAGAACATTAAAATTGTTTTCCATCTTCTTGCTAATCCCATGCTGACAACTGATAATAAACGGTTCATCTTATTCATTCTCCTTTCGAGTGATTGAGATAAAGTAATCTTGTAATGTTAATGGAGAAAACTCTAATCCTGGTTGTGTTTCTCCAATAGCACCAATCACCACGCTTCTTGTAAAGTTTCCGATTTGTTCTGTTTCAAGAACTTTCTTATCGGCAACATATTCTTGTACCAATGAGGATGCCCCACTAACAACGTATCCTTTACGAAGAACATCTTCGACCAGTACTTCTTCTGTGACCAATCCGTCTTTAATAACAATCACTTTTTCTAAAATTGAAGCAACTTCTTCGATTAAATGCGTTGCGATGACAAATGTACGAGGACGGCGCGCATACGCTTCGAGTAACTTCTTGTTGAAGATATGGCGGTGGTTCGCATCAAGCCCAAGCACTGGTTCATCTAAGAAGATGTATTCGCTAGGGTTGGCAAGCGCCAAGATAATCTTCATAATACTTTTATACCCTGTTGAGGCTTTTGAGTATTTTTGTTTCACGTTCACATCGAACACTTTAATAAGGTCTTGGGCAAATTCCATATCAAATTCTGGATAAGTCACTTTATAGATAGCAAGAAGATCTTTAAATTTATATTCTTGCGGGAACCAGTTATCAGAACTGGATAAGTACACTTCATGCATCGCGCTTGCTGTTTTATGAAGGTCCACCCCGTCAAGAGTGATATCCCCGCTTGTCTTTTCGATACGGCGAGCAATCATATTTAGCACTGTACTCTTTCCGGCACCATTTCGTCCGAGCAACCCGATAATACTTTCAGGTTCAATCGTGAATGTTGCTCCTTTTACCGCTTCTTTTTTTAAAAACTTCTTCTTTAAATCTTTGACTTCAATACTCATTATTGGAAGCCTCCTTCGATGATTTTTACTAATTCGTCTTTTGTAATGCCGAGCGCTTGTGCTTCTTTTAAGAAGTTTGGCACCATTTGATTGGCAAATTCATTTTGCTTCTTGCTTAAGATAATTTTTCTGGCCCCTTCTGCTACAAACGTTCCAAGACCTCTTCGTTTTTCAAGTATTTGTTCGCTCACGAGTAAGTTCATTCCTTTCAATACCGTTGCTGGATTGATTTGATATCCTGTGGAAATCTCAGTTGTCGACGGTACTTGATCTCCTTCTTTGTAGACTTCATGGAAGATTTCTTCTTCCAGTTGATTCGCTACTTGTTGAAATAACGGGATATCACTTTGAAAATCAAATTTCATAACGCACCTCCTTGTTCATGATCACTTTGCGTTAATTGGTTAGTTACTTGTGTAACTAACTATAAGACTAAAAAGAAATTTTGTCAACACCTTTTCGAAAAAATTTTTAAACAAAATAAAAAAACGCCTGACATACCAAGGAAAAACCTTGATATATCAAGCGTTTGGAGACTTTAGATTTTATAAATATTTTTCTAAAATTTCTTCTAAGTGTTCTTTAGCATGGTAGCCAACGACTTTATCAACGACTTCGCCATCTTTTTTGATAAGCAATGTTGGGATACTCATAATGCCAAATGCACGAGCTGTTTCTGGGTTTTCGTCAACGTCAACTTTTGTAAAAGTCACTTTGTCTCCCATTTCTTCGTCTAATTGGTCGATTACTGGACCTTGCATACGACATGGACCACACCAAGTTGCCCAGAAGTCTACTAAGACTACTCCATTTTTAGTTTCTTCTGCAAAGTTTTTATCTGTTAATGATTTTACCATTCGAATCATCCTTTCCTTTTTCTACAAACCTAGTATAGCAAGCCCCCTACTTGCGACCAACTATTCTGCTCACGGTTTACTTAAAGGTTACGATGGTCGCTCCATTTCCACCCGTATTCATCGGTGCAAATTCAAAACTTGCGACAGAACGGTGGCTACGTAGCACCTTATGAACTACTTGCTGGATGGCCCCTGTTCCACGTCCATGAATAATCGTCACGCGTGGATAGTTCGCAAGAATCGCAGCATCCAGATATAACTCTAGATCCTTCATCGCTTCTTCGTATCGTTTTCCGCGAAGGTCTAATTCAGAAGAGACGTGACTAGCACGCGCACTTTTGACGATGACTTGTTGTTTGGCTTCTTGTGCCTCGGCAATTGGAGAAAGGTCTTCAACGGCAATCTTCATCTTGATGATTCCCATTTGAACCACCCATTCCTTGTCGTTCACCTTCTCAACAAGCGTACCACGTTGGCCAAATGACAGAACTTCGACACTTTGTCCGACTTGCAGCGCCTTCTTTGCTTTTTCCTTGCGAAGTACCTTGTTTTTCTTCAAGGCTTGCTCATGCTTCAAGTCTTTCAACGCCGTTTTCTTCTCAATCATTTCATGCTCTTTAACAGTACTTTGCTTACTTCTTAATTGAAGTTCACGAATTTCAGATAAAATCTTATCCGCATCATCTTGACTCTGCTCAATTAACGTATTCGCACGTTCTTTCGCTTCTTCTAAGAGACGCGCTTTATTCGCTTGGAATTGTTCCGTTTCGCGTTGTAAGTCCTCAAGTAACTGCGTACTCAATTCTAACTGATGACGCATCTTATC
>CAUQUY010000044.1:0-11053 GCA_963521405.1 uncultured Streptococcus sp. | reverse complement strand
GCGTTCGCTGTGAGAAATTCTCAGGCTGGATGGTTCGTGAAGGCTACAAAGATGTTGGTCAATTACACGGCGGTATCGCAACTTACGGGAAAGACCCAGAAGTTCAAGGCGAATTATGGGATGGAAAAATGTACGTATTCGACGAACGTATCGCTGTGGACATCAACCACGTAGCCCCAGTAGTGATTGGGAAAGACTGGTTCGATGGTACACCTTGCGAACGTTACGTAAACTGTGGAAACCCAGAATGTAACCGTCGTATCTTAGCTTCAGAAGAGAACGAAGACAAATACTTACGTGGTTGTAGCCATGAATGTCGTGTTCACCCACGTAACCGCTACGTGAAAGAGCACAACCTATCACTTGAAGAAGTAGTGGCTCGTCTTGAAGCTATCGGCGAAGAACTAGATACAGTGAATGCTTAATTTGATTAAAATAGAAACACATTTTTGGATTTGATTGATTGTGTATGGATTCCGTAGAATCTTGCGGATTTCATAGCCACAATAATGGGGAATCGTATTAAAGATGAATTAAAGGGCGTAGGGATTTATTCCTTACGCCCTTTTTGAAGCTTTAAAGGTGAGAGACTACAGGCTCGAACCGGTACCCCATTATTGTAGTTATGATAAAATTCGCTATGATTGGAAGGAATCCATCATAAATAACACCCTATTTGAATCTAACCAAATAGGGTGTTTCTTCGTTTACTCAAATTCATGTTTAACGGTTTCTAGTGCTGCGGCGATAACTTGATGCATATCGTAATAACGATACTGTCCAAGTCGTCCTCCGAAAATCACTTGTGGAACCGACTGCGCTAATTTCTTATACTGCGCGTACAAGTCATTGTTGACTTTATTATTCACTGGATAATAAGGCTCGTCGCCCACTTTCCAATCGGCAGGATACTCACGCGTAATCACCGTTTTTGGCTGCGTGCCAAACTCGAAATGCTTATGCTCGATGATACGAGTGTATGGCGTTTCGCGGTCTGTATAGTTCACTACCGCATTTCCTTGATAGTTCTCCACATCCACGACTTCTGTTTCAAATCGGAGCGAACGGTATTCTAATGTACCTAATTCATAATCGAAGAACTCATCAATCATTCCCGTGAAGACGATTTTGGCACCACTACTTAAGTACTCGTCTTTTTTCGCGAAGAAATCGACATTCAACTCGACTTCGATATTTTCATGGTCCAGCATGGCTTCAATCATCTTCGTATAGCCGCCAATCGGAATCCCTTGGTACGTATCGTTGAAGTAGTTATTATCGTAAGTATAACGAACCGGCAAGCGGCGGATGATAAATGCTGGTAATTCTGTAGCCGAACGTCCCCATTGTTTCTCCGTGTAGCCCTTGATGAGCTTGTAGTAAATATCTTCCCCAACAAGAGAAATTGCCTGCTCTTCTAAGTTTTCAGGCTCTTTGTCGCCAAGAACCGCACGCTGCTCAGCGATTTTCGCTGCGGCTTCTTGTGGTGTTACCACACCCCATAATTTATTAAAAGTATTCATGTTAAATGGCAAGTTGTAGATTTCTCCGTTGAAGTTAGCAACGGGAGTATTCGTATAGCGATTAAATGTCGCAAACTGATGCACGTAATCCCAAATCTTCTTGTCGCTCGTGTGGAAAATATGCGCACCGTATTCGTGCACTTGAATGCCTTCTACTTCTCTTGTATAAATATTTCCTGCAATATGGTTTCTCTTCTCAATTACTTTTACTTTATGGCCGCGTGTCGCTGCTTCATGCGCAAAGGTTGCACCGAAAAGGCCAGCACCCACAACGATGTAATCAAATGGTTTCATGTGGTTCCCCCATTTCTTATTTTGTCTTGTTTATTATACCATGGACCCTTAAGGCGAACCAAATCGATGAGGCACACTTTGCGAAATTATCATATATGATAATTTCTCCCATAATAAATATCCAGTGGCTTAGCGGGTGGCTTTTCAATTTCGGGCATAGCTCTGATCTCAGAGCGACGCCTCAAGGCGCTCGTGTGGCCTGCGACGAGCACCTATTTATATTTTCCTGTAAACGGATCTTCCAATTCTAATTGTTCCGCTATTTTAATTAGAAAAAAGATAGTTTTCACTCCTTTTCACACTTTATAAATTTCGCTTTGCTTTTCTTGATTTTACAATCATATAGGCGCCAATAATGACGAGTACGCAGAAAACGACACTTCCCAAAGTGATATTCATAAAAGCAATTTTTTTAGGAATATCGGCACTTCCATAGTCTTTCATCATCATGGTTTGCAAGAAAAAGATAGAAAAGAGAGAGGAAGCAAAACTGATATTTTTACTAGATTTGAGCTCTGGAGAATGAAATTTCCGGATACGAATGATATTAGATATCGCTGTAATGATATTGATGAATGTCGCAAGAGCAATGATGTAGAGCAAGAAAGGATAGCGCGCGTGAATTTGGTCATCATGATGACTGACATAGATGAGAAAACATTTAAGGCACTTAACCAATTGGAACAAGCTATTGTTGACTACATTGATTACTACAACAACAAACGAATTAAGGTAAAACTAAAAGGACTTAGTCCTGTGCAATACAGAACTAAATCCTTCACTTAAATTATTTGTTTAACTTTTGTGGTCAGAACAAACAGTGCTTTTTTTGTTGAAATCGCAAAGAATCTAAGCTTTCTTTTTGCAGATAACATTCGCTCTTTTATTTTCGGTATGATTGAGTCGATGCCCCGTTCTCGACCGGTTATTATTGCAACTTATCGAATGCTAGAGCACTATGCCATCACTTTTTGGAAGAATACTTGGAGCAATTCTACGCAGAATGGAATGCGAAAAAGTGATAATTAAAGAGACGAAAAAGCTGAGAATATGATTTCCCAGCTTTTTTGAATGCGATAGAAATAGCAACTAGACTATTTACGAAAGGCCTCAATAATGTAGGTGAAGCCAGTAACTAAAAATGAAAAGGCAATGACATAAACGACAAAGACACCTGTAGCCACTGGATTGAACAGAATCACTAGACCTAGTAAAAATTCAAGCAAGGCTACCCACGTGATATTGCTACCAATAATAGGGAAAATCAATCCTAGACGATTGCCTTTAAAGAAAGCAATAATGGCTTCTACAATTAACCAAATTCCTACAATGGTCGGAATGACGACCGGCAGGGTCACAAAGCCATAAGCCACGAGGTAAAGAGCTAAGAGAAGACTAACAAACCCTTGGAAAAGATAAACAGGTGAGCGAAGCTCTTTTGGTGCAGAGAAATAGCCTAAAATAGCTGCTATAGAAGAAACCAGTAAACCAAATGCAATCCACCAGCTGTAAGCAACAAGAGTAGCTACTGGGTTTGTAAATAGCAAAAGTCCTAAAAAGACAAAAACAACTCCTGTAAGGAACAACAATAAACGATTAGAAAATTTCATACCAATACCTCCGATATAGTATAGTTTAAATATACAAAATATCATACATCTTCTGATAAGAAATATCAATAAAATAAATAGAGAATTTGGAACTTTCAGTCTGATTTGCAATAAATATCCACCGGCTTATGTAAGGTAGACAGAAAATCTAACTTTTAGGGTGCACTTCATGCCTGGTAGTTCAAAACGCTATTTAGTTAAAACCGAAGAAACGTTGTGTCACTGTGTAAATTCCATTTGACAGTACTTGTACCGGCTTGTTCTTCGCCATTGTAATTCTGCATAATGCATTTTGGCTAATCAGATGGAATACTTCTGGATTGGCTTCTTTTAAATCAGCAAGCAATGCTTTTTTCTTCTCTTGATGCTCTGGTAGGCCACCTTTATTGAGCAGCGCACAAGAAATCACCGTTGTAATCTCTAAATGATTTAATAAGTAGTTCTTCAAGACGGTTGGAAATTGCCAATCGCTATGGTAATTCGCCATCAATAATTCATTGACTCGAATCTGTTGGTCGATACGGCTAATCATGACTTTCTCGTTCACGGATTGATCTTCACGACCGATAAAGTAACGGTAGAAGTCCACGTTCATATAGTATAAAGACTTGCTATATTGAAGCGGTACGAAGACAAACAAATTATCCACGTAGAAAGTATGCTCTGGCAACTGAAGGCCTGATTTACGAAGTAAGTTCATATTGTAAATGAGTGAGTGCATCATCATGTATTTTCCACGACGAAGCGACTTGGCATCATCCCAAGTGAACACTTGATTTTCAGGAAATGCGGAAGTATAGCGCATGATTTTTTTCGTTTTCGCGCCTTCTTTTTCATAGACGAAGTTCGTAATGAACACATCTACTTCTTCACCTGTTTCCTCGAAGCGTTGTAATTGTTCTAGGATTTTTAAGTATGCACGCACATCCACCCAGTCATCACTATCGACGACTTTGAAGTACTTGCCTGTTGCGTTGGCCATCCCCGTATTCACGGCTCCACCATGCCCTTTATTTTCTTGATGGATGGCACGGATAATCGTTGGATAAGCTGCGGCATATTGGTCAGCAATGCGAGCAGTGTTGTCTTTAGAACCATCATTAATAATTAAAATTTCAACCTCTTCGCCACCAGCAAGGAGCGTTTGAAGACAATAATGCATATATTCTTGAGAGTTGTAGCATGGGACTGCAATGGTTAATAATTTCATGGGGGTTACCTCTCGTTTCTAGTAAACTTGTCTCATTCACTATACCATTTTTTCGGTCATTTTGTCAGTTTGGCTCCCTTAATCCTCTTATGAAAAAAAGCCCTCTTCACATGGAAGAAGGCTTCGACAATACTGTTATTCATTTATGCTTGTTGTTTTTGTTCTCTACGTGCAATCCATGGAAGGACAAGTCCGAGTCCAAGAAGTGCAAATGGCATAATGATATTTGAAATTAAGACAAACCACCATTCAGACGGATTTTGCGCATAATCTATTTGTGGCACCATTCCGAGAATACATGCAAAGGCCGTGAAGGCAAATCCCCATAGTCCCATTAAGAACCCAAGTGTCTTATTGTTAATGTATTTATATTCAGCATTTTTATATCGATCCCAATGGCGATACAAGAACATGAAGGCGACGAATACCCACAAGAAGCACATTGGCGACACGATGGCATTCAAGTTTGTCATCCAAACAACAACTGTATCGATTTCCTTAAGCCCTAGAGCCGGCATGACAATCAATGCTCCTGTCAAGACCCCTGTAAGAATGTATCCGTTTCTTAACGTACCATTCTTTGTACGTGCACGAAGCCAACGCGGAACATATTCTTCATCTGCACTAGCAAGGAAGATTTGAAGTGGTGCATCAATCGATAAGGCTAATGTAGCGGTTTGCCCAATAAATTGCGTCAATGCATAAATCGTTACAAGAATGTTTCCTATATTCCAATGGTTTCCTAATACGGCAAATGCTTGATAGGCCCCATTTCGCATCAAGTCTTGTGGAATATTGTTGCTATCAAAAATCATCCCCATTGCAAGAGATCCAAAGACCGCACAGATTCCAACCATCACAGCCATCGCAATCATCCCTTTTGGAAATTCTTTGGCTGGATTCTTGATTTTATGCACATACGGTGACATAGACTCTGCCCCTCCGACCGAGAAGACAAGAAGCGCAATCGTTGTAAAGTATGAAAAATCAAACTTTGGAATATACGTTTCAATCTTATCCATATTCGCTGTTGCTAGTTGCAGGTCGGGTTTAATCAATGGAACCCCAACGGCTAATAGAATGAACAAAATCGACATCACAAACATAGCTGTTCCCGCAATCATTCCTAAGAATTTCAACGCACGAATTCCCTTTGTTGAAATATAGAGAATGAGTAAGAATAGGGCTAAACAGACTGTTACTAGTAGTGGAATTGGCAGTTCATCGACAATTCCTGAGTGTCCTTGGAATACCCATCCGAGCGCAATCAACATCGTCTGTGGTTTTTGCGCTAAATAAGGAATCTGAATCACCCAAAACGTCCATGCGGTAAAATACGCTAGTTTCTTTGTAGACGTCTGTTTAATCCAATCACTGACTCCCCCTTCACTATCTTGGAACGTCGAACCGAGTTGTCCAACCATTAATGAATATGGAATAAAGTAAATCACTAAAATAATGAGCCATGATGTAATCACCACAATCCCTTGTTGGGCGAAATTGTTCACCACATTCCCAAGTCCCCACACAAAGTTAAATGCAATGAGGGATATCATCAGCCAACTCATTTGTTTTTCATTTTTTTCTTCCATCTTTTAACCTCCTAAAACGAATTGCTGATTAGTCACTCACTGAATAACGGTTGACCATCAAATTACTTGCACGAAGCAATACTTTGTCCAGTAATGCTGCTGTTTTTTCTTCAATATAATCACTGATTTGTTGATTTTCCGCCTCAAAGTCTATCACTTCTCCTTTTTCAAGACGAGCGTCAACTTGGGCAATCATAGCTTCCCCACGACACAATGTATTCTTTTGATAACTTTCAATATCTGCTTGATGTTCCAAGTAATGAGCATCCGCAAGACCTGCAATTAAGCGGCTTGACCAATAGAAGGAATCCGTTGAAACCTTCGCAGTCGTATTGGCAAAATACGCTGGCGTTGTGTCCACTTGTGTAAAGAATGGAACGGCCGTTGTAAATGGCATTGACCCATAAGAGACCCATTGAATTCCTGTTGTATCATGCGGACGATTTGGACGGATTTGGAGGATGGCCGTTTGACTCGTACGATTAATTCCTACCGTACGGAAACGACGATTGCTCTTACCATCGCCTAAGTTTCCATAAGGATCATATGGCGTAAATTGATAATGCGTACTCATCGATTCTTTCACATCTTCAACTGTAATCTTGCGATATGGAACGCGTGCCCATGGAATTTCAAAGCTTGTTGGAGATTGTTCCACTTCAGGATTAAACATGCGTTGAATATCCCAAGCACGAGGCGTGTTATACAAGCGGTCTTTATCGCGTTGGGAACCAAATGCGTAACGTGGATTGAATGACTCTCCGTCAAAGTTCAAGTTCAAGTGATGACGAATCATAAAGTCTTTCAAATCTGGGTCGCACATAAAGTTTTCTTTGTCTTCAAAATCAAAGAAGTCGCTGCCGAGTTGATTTGGATTTACGACATACGCATCATCCGGTACACGGCGAGCCATCCAGTGATGTCCACCAATCGATTCTAACCACCAGATTTCATTCACATCGGAAATCGCAATCCCATTTGATTCATACGTTCCAGCCGTTTCGAGGAAGTGTCCAAGACGCTCGACCCCTTCGCGTGCTGTTTTAATATAAGGTAACACTAAAGTGAAGATATCTTCTTCCCCAATCCCTGTTTCCACGAGTGGGTCAGCCCCTAATACACGCGGATTTGTCGAAATCGTTTCTGTCGCGCTTACCGCAACATTATAAGCATTAATCCCTGCAGCTCCCCAGATTCCTTCGTTATTGATGGCATTTGGCATAGCTGTATAACGAACTGGATTATCTGGTAAATCTGTTTCAAATCCTGAAATCACTGCTTTATAGTGACGTGGTTGGTCTTCTGGACGTACCACAATAAATTTTTTCGGAGTAAACTCTCCATTACATGAGTCCTCTGTACGCGCTACTAGCGTTGAACCATCGTAGCTGGCCTTCTTTCCGACAAGAATCGTTGTACATGAATCATGTTCTTGGTCAAATCTCATAAAAATTACCTCCATTAACTTTATTTCTACACTTAAATTATAGTCCTATTCGCACTATTTCTCAAAGGTCTCGGCGCTATTTTTTTCTGAAATTTCTTCCTAAGGATAGGTAAAAAAAAGAACCTAGAATAAACTAGATTCTTTTGCTACTCCTATTATTGTTTTCGTTTTCGATACACTATTTCAGCGATGGTAATCATAACGGCAATGAGCCATAAAATGAGCACTGTTGTGAGCGCGTATTGAATATTATAGTAGAGTGCAGCAATACAAAGAATCATTACTACAGCCACTACATAGCGAAAATTAAAGGGCGCTACACGGTGAATATACCAAAAAACGAAATCTTCACCAGGATTCTTTGTCACTTTATAATCTTCTATTAACGCTCTAAACTTCTCCTTAAACTTCTTAACCATCTGAATCCCTCCTATTTTTTATCCGGAATCACCCAAAATAGATAGTAAGTAATAAAAATCGATAGCGCGCCAAGTCCAATTTTCACCGCCAAAATCGGAGCCAAGTAAATGGAGATGGCCATTAAAATATAGATATAAATAATAATTTTCTTCTTACGACTTTTCGCAATCGACTTCGTTTCACGGTAATCTGCGACATAAAGTTTGTATAATTTTGTCTGTTGAAACCACTCTTCAAAACGAGTAGAACTCTTTGAAAAACATACCACTGTCAGCAGTAGAAACGGTGTCGTCGGAAGTACTGGGAGCACAATTCCAATTAACCCCAGCGCTAGCGAAATCCACGCGATAATAAAATACACTACTCGCATTCTTTTTTCTATTCCTCCTCGGCTAATTGTGCCACTCTTCGTTCAATAAAATACTCTAATACTTTTGTAAGAATAAAGAGTATACTCACAAAATAGAAGAAATAGACAAAATAACTGATGGAGACATTAATGGCTAGAAGGAAGGTCGCCACAAGCACAATCACCCAAAACAGCTTTAGGGCGAAGATCCATCTTTGCTTCTTCATCCATTGCTTATCGGTTAATGTATGGTCACCCTTATCAAGTGCGATAATCGTATCAATAAACTTGGTAAAACGTTCTTTCAAGCACTATCTCCTCTCTTTTAGTAAGCATAGTGTAGCACAACCCTATAAACTAGTAAATTTATTTTAATCGATTTTTAATCAATAAAAAACGCCTCTTTTGAAATTCTGCAATTCCAAAAGAAGCGTAGTTTTATTGATTCAATTATTTTTCATTTCTCAACTTCGTAATGAAGTGCTCAATGCGGTCTAAGGCTGTTTTTAAGTCTTCGATTGAGTAAGCGTAAGAGATACGTAGGAACCCTTCACCAGAGTCTCCAAAGGCGGTCCCTGGAACAACGGCTAAGCGTTCTTCCTCTACTAAGCGCATTGCAAATTCTTCAGAACTCAAACCGAATTGAGAGATATTCGGGAAGATGTAGAAAGCTCCAAATGGTTCAAAGCAAGGAATGCCTAAGTCTTTGAAACGTTTTACCAAGTAGCGACGGCGTTGGTTGTAGCTTTCACGCATTTCTACAATATCTTCCTCCGAATTACGTAGCGCATCCACACCCGCATATTGGCTAAGTGTTGGTGCTGACATAATCGCGAATTGGTGAATTTTATACATTTGTTCCATGATGGTTGCTGGAGCTAAGGCATACCCAAGTCTCCATCCAGTCATCGCGAATGCTTTTGAGAAGCCTCCGATTAAAATCGTACGGTCACGCATGCCATCGATTTCGACAACAGATACGTGAGGTTTTCCTGTATATGTTAATTCTCCATATAATTCGTCAGAAACAACGATAATATCATGGCGTTTTAATACTTCGCAAACCGCTTCTAATTCTTCACGTCCCATAACCGCACCAGTCGGGTTATTCGGGAAATTCATTAGAATCGCTTTTGTCTTCGGTGTAATCACCGCTTCAAGGTCTTCTGGTGTGATACGGAATTGGTTTTCTTCTTTTAACGGAAGAATGACAGGAGTCCCATCGGCCATTGTAACTGCTGGAACGTATGAAACGTATCCTGGGTCACAAATAATCACTTCATCCCCTGGGTTCAAGAGAACACGCATTGAAATATCAACGGCTTCACTTCCTCCAACGGTAATCACACATTCGTGCATTGGATCGTATTTTACCCCGTGACGGCCTTCAGTAAAGACACATACTTCTTCACGAAGCTCTTTTAACCCTGCATTAGCTGTATAGAATGTACGGCCTTCTTGCAACGCTTTAATCGCTTCTTGACGAATATGCCAAGGCGTATCAAAATCAGGCTCTCCAACCCCAAGGGAAATGATATCTTTATATTCACTCGCCATATCAAAGAAACGGCGAATCCCTGAAGGCTTCAAGTCCTTAATTTTATTATTTAACATATTTTCTAAATTCATGGAGTAACCACCTGACGTTTATCATCTGCTTTACCGACAAACATTGTGCCGTGATCTTTGTATTGTTTTAATACAACATGTGTTTTAGTAGATTGTACTTCTTCAATGACTGAAAGACGTGAAGATACGAAGTTTGCGATTTCACGCATTGGCGCTTTTTTCAATTGCACCATGAAATCATATCCGCCTGACATTAAGTACACTGCTTCCACTTCTGGGAAATGATAGATTTTTTCCGCAATACGGTCGAATCCTTTTCCTTTTTGAGGATTTACTTTTAATTCGATAATCGCTGAAACATTCACGTTATCAGTTTTTTCCCAGTTAATCAATGTATGGTAGCCACAAATAATTTTTGCTTCTTCCATCTCTTTAATACGACGTGCTACTTCATCCACATCGATTTCTAATAGAGAGGCAATTTCTTCTGGTGTTAAACGACTATTCTTCTCGATTAATTTTAAGATTTGCTCGTTCACTTCTTTGAACATAGGCTTTCCTCCTTTAGTCGCGTCCGCAACTTTATGTACTTATCTATTGTACCCTTTTTTCGCAAGAATTCCTAAGAATTTATTGCGACTTTATGAAATTTATAAAAATTATAAAAAAACTCTCTTCTATTACAGAAGAGAGCTTTGTATCCTTATTCCGCTGTTTGTTCAAAGTGAGCGACTAAGTCGTTAATCACTCCACTTGATACAATCGTATCGATTTGTTTCATCGCATGGTACACGCTATCTGATTTTGAAGAACCGTGTGATTTCACAACTGCTCCTTTAAGACCAAAGAGCACTGCACCTCCGAATTGTGAGTAGTCCAATGTATTCTTTAATCCGTAGAACGTATTCTTCAATAAGAGCGCGCCAAGTTTCCCTTGGATTCCTTGCCCTTTAATCCCTTCTTTTAGAAGTCCCATCATCGCAAGCGCTGTTCCTTCGATTGTTTTCAATACGGCGTTTCCTGTGAATCCGTCTGTGAC
>CAUQUY010000043.1:0-11132 GCA_963521405.1 uncultured Streptococcus sp. | reverse complement strand
GCTCAGGGGAAAGTAACACTAGAGCAGACTTATAAAGAAAATAAGGCGTTTAGAGAACATGTAGAAAGTAGTGAACGTAATCGTAAGCTCTATCAAGTGGCGAAATCTCTTGAAGGACTTCCACGTCATTCATCTGTCCATGCGGCCGGAGTCGTGTTATCACAAGACGTGTTAACAAAGACCGTTCCTTTAATGAAACGAGATAAAGGATATTCGACTGCTCTACAAGAATCCGATTGGATGCTTACGCAGTATGCGATGCAAGCTGTTGAAAAAGTCGGACTTCTAAAAATGGACTTGCTAGGGTTGAGTAACCTGACATTACTGCATAAGGCGATTCAACAAACGCAAAAGGTTACGAAAAAGGCATTGGATATTACGAAGATTCCTTTAGACGATCCTCGTACATTTGAACTCTTCCAAAAAGCACAAACGAATGGCATCTTCCAATTCGAGTCAGACGGGATTCGTCGTGTGTTGAAAGACATGAAACCAACAGTCTTTGAAGATTTAGTAGCAGTTCTTGCACTTTATCGTCCAGGCCCAATGGAGCAAATTTCACACTTTATCAATCGTAAAAAAGGAACGGAAATTGTTCAGTATCCTCATGCATCTCTTCAAAAGATTCTTGAACCAACATACGGTATCTTGGTTTACCAAGAACAAGTTATGCAGGCGGCTAGTGAAATGGCTGGATTCTCACTTGGGGAAGCGGATATTTTACGGCGTGCCATCGGGAAGAAGAATAGTGATGCGATTGCTGCGCAAAAAGAGAAGTTTGTTCAAGGAGCACTTACAAAAGGGTATAAACAAGAAGATGCCGAGACGGTATATGATTATATTGAAAAGTTTGCCAACTATGGATTTAACAAATCTCACGCGGTGGCTTATGCGATGTTGTCTTATCAATTAGCGTACTTAAAGGCAAATTATCCAACGGCATTCTTTACGGCATTGTTCCAAAACGCTAGTGCGAAATCAGCGAAGTTACAAGACTATCTTGTTGAAGCACGCCAGTTAGGAATTAAGATTTTGCCACCAAGTATCAATCGTAGTTATGCAGATTTCGTGGCAGACGATAGTGGCGTTATTGTTGGACTCAATAATATAAAGGGGATTCGCCGAGACTTTGTGGAAAGTATCGTGAAGAACCGTTATGAATATGGTCTGTTCAAAGGATTTCAGGATTTTGCTTACCGAATGGGCGCTCAATATACGAAAGAACCGCTATTGCTCGCGTTAATTAATGCAGGAGCCTTTGATGAGTTTGGTGAAACAAGGGCGACGTTGAAGGCTAATGTGGATGCTGTAGCTAAGAGTGTGAAGTTCCACGGCTTGAATTTATCGCTAGAAGATGACTTAGAAGTGGCGTTCACACATGTAGAAGAAGAACCGCTCCTACAACGGATCGAAGAAGAAATCGAAGTGCTTGGATTTTCAGTTTCTCCGCATCCGTCCTCAAAATATGATCCTCTTGTGAAGAGTGGATGGATCACTCCGATTCAAACCGTTTTTGAAGAAGGGTATATGCGATTTGTAGGGATGATTGTTGACATTCGTAAAATCTCGACTCGTAAAGGAGAGCAGATGGCGTATGTCACACTTCAAGATGCGTCTGGAATGATGGATGTAGTCGTCTTTCCGTCTACGCTGGCCGAAGTCTATCAACACCTTCAACAAAACAAGATGGTTCTAGCAGAAGGTCGTGTGAAAAAAGGGCAAAAGGGACAATGGCAATTGCAATTAAACCGCATGTATCCGATGACTTCTGCAGATAAGCTTCTTGAAGATTCTGCCAAGATATTGAAAATTGCGATTCGCCCAGAGAAACATACTCCAGAAGTCTATGCAGAAATCAAGCAACTCGTCACTAAATATAAAGGGGTGACACCTGTTGAATTATTCCTCGTGAATAGTAAAACGCTTGTAAAGAATTCTTTTGCAAACGGTGTAAACCTTGAGTCGAAGCTAATCCCTAGTCTTATTGACATTTTAGATAAAGAATGTATAAAAATTGTAAATTGAAAAAGTTTATGAAAATGAAAGACATTTGTTTAAAAAAGTGATAAAATGAGAACAAATGGGCTTGTTCCAGTAAAAATAAATCTAAGAGGTGAATCTTTGTGAAACGCATTGCTGTTTTAACAAGTGGAGGAGATGCTCCAGGGATGAATGCCGCTGTACGTGCGATTGTACGTAAGGGTATTTATGAAGGTTTTGAAGTATACGGAATTAACTATGGTTTTGCCGGGTTAGTAGCTGGTGATATCCGTAAATTAAATCCGTCAGACGTGAGTGACTTGATTGGTCGCGGGGGTACATTCTTGTATTCTGCACGTTATCCAGAATTCGCAAATCGCGAAGGACAAGAAAAAGGAATCGAACAATTAAAGAAATTCGGTATTGAAGGTCTTGTTGTTATCGGTGGTGACGGAAGCTATCAAGGGGCCGTTGCCTTAACAAAACTTGGTTTCCCAACTGTTGGGGTTCCAGGAACAATCGACAATGATATTCCAGGTACGGAATATACAATCGGTTTTGATACTGCCATCAATACTGTATTAGAAGCGCTAGACCGTCTTCGTGATACTGCGACATCACACGTTCGTACGTTTATCGTTGAAGTTATGGGTCGTCGTGCTGGAGATATCGCACTTTGGACAGGGGTTGCCAGTGGTGCAGAACAAATTTTGATTCCAGAACAAGATTTTGATTTAGAAACTGTCGCTAAAGAAATCAAACAAGGTCGCTTGAACGGTAAGAAGCATACATTAATCATTCTTGCAGAAGGTGTGATGTCTGGTGACGAACTTGCTAAGAAACTCCGTGAATACGATAGTGACTTCCATACACGTGTTACAGTATTAGGACACGTTCAACGTGGTGGAGCTCCAAGTGCTCGTGACCGTGTACTTGCAAGTCGTATGGGTGCCAAAGCAATCGATTTATTAAAAGAAGATATCGGTGGCGTGTGTGTCGGCGTGAAAGCAGAACAAATTATCTATAGCGATATCGTTGAAACATTAGCAAACGGCAAACATTTACCTAACTTAGAGTTGTATCAACTAAATAAAGAAATTTCATTCTAAAACAAACTAAAGGAGTCAAGAAAAAATGAAAAGAACTAAAATCGTATGTACTATTGGACCTGCTAGTGAAGCGCCAGAAAAATTAGCAGCTTTAGCAGAAGCAGGAATGAACGTTGCGCGTTTAAACTTCTCTCATGGTGACCATGAAGAACATTTAGCACGTATCAACACAATCAAAAAAATCCGTAAAGAAACAGGCCGCGTTATCGCGATTCTTTTAGATACTAAAGGACCAGAAATCCGTACTCATGATATGGAAAATGGTGCGATTGAATTCCACACTGGAGACGTTGTTCGTATTTCAATGACTGAAGTGTTAGGAACTAAAGAAAAATTCTCTATCACTTACCCAGAATTAATTAACGATGTTAAACCTGGATCAATTATCTTAGTAGATGATGGTTTAGTAGGGTTAGCTGTTACTGAAGTGGACCACGCAAATGGAGAAATCGTCTGCGTAGTAAACAACAGTGGTGTTGTTAAAAACAAAAAAGGAATTAACGTTCCTGGCGTTAAAACAAAATTACCTGGTATCACTGAAAAAGACCGTGCAGATATTATCTTCGGTATTGAAAATGATATCGACTTTATCGCTGCAAGTTTCGTTCGTCGTGCTTCAGACGTTCAAGAAATTCGCGATTTATTAAAAGAACATAACGCAACTCACATCCAAATCATTCCAAAAATCGAAAACCAAGAAGGTATCGACAACATTGACGAAATCTTAGCGTTATCTGATGGTTTAATGGTTGCTCGTGGTGACATGGGTGTTGAAATCGCTGCGGAAGAAGTTCCAATCGTTCAAAAAATGTTAATCAAGAAATGTAACACTTTAGGTAAACCAGTTATCACTGCTACTCAAATGTTAGATTCAATGCAACGTAACCCACGTCCAACACGTGCGGAAGTTGGTGACGTAGCGAACGCTATCTTCGATGGTACAGATGCAGTTATGTTATCTGGTGAATCTGCAGCAGGGGATTACCCAGTTGAAGCAGTTCGTACAATGGCTAACATCTGTGTTCGTACAGAACAAGAAATTCGTGTACGTGACAAATTCAAATTAAAAGCATTCGATGAAACTGATGTGGCAGAAGCTATCGGCCGTTCAGTAGCTCATACAGCTAAAAACTTAAAAGTGAAAACAATCGTTGCTGCAACTGAATCAGGACATACTCCAAAAATGATTTCTAAATTCCGTCCTGACGCAACAATCTTAGGTGTGACTTCTTCTGAACGTCAACAACGTGCATTGGCATTAATCTGGGGTGTTAAACCAGTAATCGTTGAACGTGCACATTCTACAGATGAAATGTTCGAAATCTGTATGCAAGCCGTTCGCGAACACCACAATGCTAAAGAAGGCGATTTAGTAATCATCACTGCTGGTGTACCTTTAGGAATTAAAGGAACAACAAACATGATGAAAGTTGCTCGCGTATAATTCATATAAATCATAATAAAAAGCTTGAACAAACCGTAAAAAGTTGTTCAAGCTTTTTTTGTGATGTGAAGGTATTTGACAAAATAACGAGAAATCGTTAGAAATACTAGGATATAAATGACTGTAAGCTCTATTTTGTGGTAAAATAAAAGGACAAATGTAGAAGAAGGAGGTTTGTTATGACAAGTGAATTATCGACCGTTGTTCAAGCCATTATCACGGATGAAAATGAAAAGTACTTTTTCGCCCAAAAGAGTGGAGAAACATTCCGTCTCAAAAAAGACGATGCTACCGAATCACTAAAGATTGGTGATGTAGTAACGGGATTCTTATATGAGAATTCTTCCCGTAAAAAAGTCTTTACGCTCCGCATTCCTGAAGTAACAAATGAAAGTTATGGATGGGCAAGCGTGACACAAGTCAGAAAAGACTTAGGCGTATTCGTGGATATTGGTTTAGAAGATAAAGATATGGTAGTTTCATTGGATGAACTTCCAAGTATGAAAGAGTTATGGCCAAAGAAAAATAATCGTTTATATGTGACGTTAATTAAAGATAAAAAGGACCGCACATGGGCAACGATGGGAGACGGCCACGCACTGAATGAAAAAGTCGTTCGTGGTCATAAAGGATTGTTGAATAAAGATTTAACAGGAACAGTGACACAAGTAAAACTTGTGGGAACAACGATTTTCACACCAGAAGGGTATAAATTATTCTTGCATCCTTCAGAGCGACTGTATGAACCAACGCTTGGGGAAGAAATTACAGTACGTGTTATCGGGCTACGTCCAGATGGTGTACTGAATGTTTCGATGCGTCCACGTGCGCACGAGGCCATTGGAGACGATGCAGAGATGATTGTGGCGATGCTGAAAAATCGTCCAACGCATACACTTCCTTATTGGGATAAAACAGATCCAAAAACGATTAAAGAGATTTTTGGAATTAGTAAAGGGCAATTTAAACGTGCCATTGGTAACTTATTAAAAGCAAAACGAATTACACAAGAAGAAGGATTTATCCATCTGATTGAAGAATAATGAGTGGAGGCGAGTCGCTTGTCATCTGTTTCTATTGAAGGGATTCAAAAGAAATTACAAGAAGAAGGTTTTAAACTGACCCTGCAACGACAGGCAACGGTTGAAATCCTTCTAGAACATCTGAATGAACTCCTAACGGCTGAAGAGATTTACATGTACGTGAAGCAGAAGTATCCAGATATTGGACTAGCTACGGTATATCGAACATTGGAGATTTTAACGGACTTAGGAATCATTTCAAGAAATCTGTTTGATGATGGCATTGGTCGTTATCATCTAAAACAGACGGTGAATCGTCATTTTGCGCACCATCTTTTATGTGTGAAATGCGGTCAAATTCAAGAAGTCGAAGAGGATTTGCTTGTTGATGTTGAACAAAAAGTATTAGAGCAATTCCAGTTTCAAGTGCTCGATCATCGTCTAACGTTCCATGGGATTTGTAAGAATTGCCAGCAAAAGGAAGGGTAGAAGATGAAAGAAATACACTACTTCCTGGATAGTATTGCCGTTCAAGGGCTATCCGATAATACCGTTGCAAGTTATAAACGGGACTTGGAGAAGTTTTCTCAGTTTTTAGAAGAACAAAAGTTGACACGTCTTCAAGATGTGGACCATACAACGATGGTATTGTTTTTACAGAAACTGAAAAAAGATGAATATGCAGTAAGTTCAACAAGCCGCATGATTAGCTGCTTGAAGAAGTTCTTCCAGTTTCTCGTACAAGAACGAATGATAGAAAAAGATCCGACGCAACAAATTCATCCACCAAAACCGAAGAAGCAGTTGCCAAAAGCGCTCAGTATCGATGAAGTGAACAGGTTGCTGGAGGTGCCAGACACCTCAACAGTTCTTGGCTTAAGAGATAAGGCAATGCTGGAACTCTTATATGCAACAGGGATGCGGGTGAGTGAATTAATCAGTATTGAACTTAGTGATTTACATTTGGAACTTGGATTCCTACAAACAATTGGGAAAGGGAATAAACAACGCATTATCCCAATTGGTCAAGAAGCAACTAACTGGATTCAAAACTATTTAGAGTATGCGCGTCCGGCCTTAGAAGATGAGAAGAAGTTATCGAATGTCTTGTTCTTGAATCACAGAGGCGGTCCGTTTACGCGTCAAGGTTTCTGGAAAAATTTAAAGAAAATTGTTCAGACGGCCATGATTACAAAGGAAGTGAGCCCCCATACATTGCGCCATTCCTTTGCAACACATATTTTAGAAGCGGGTGCTGACCTTCGAATCGTACAAGAATTACTCGGGCATTCGGATATTAGTACGACACAAATTTATACACATATTACAAATGAACGAATGAAGGAAATTTACAAACAAGCACATCCTCGTTCGTAATAAAGAAAATGGAGATGGAAACTATGAAATTTAAAAGAATACATGTCATTGTAATGGACTCTGTAGGGATTGGAGAAGCACCAGATGCTGCAAAATTTGATGATGCAGGTTCACATACTTTAGGTCATATTTCAGAAACTGTAGGCTTAAATGTGCCAAATATGCAACGTTATGGTTTAGGAAATATCGCTCCTTTAAAAACAGTTCCACCAGTAGAACATCCAGAAGGAAGCTATACTAAACTGGAAGAAGTTTCTGTTGGTAAAGATACAATGACAGGTCACTGGGAATTAATGGGGTTAAATATTAAAACTCCTTTCCGAGTATTCCCTGATGGTTTCCCACAAGAATTATTAGACCGTATTTCTGAGTTCTCAGGAAGAGGAATCGTATGTAACTTACCATACAGTGGTACAGCGGTTATCGATGACTACGGTAAACACCAAATGGAAACAGGCGATTTAATCGTTTATACTTCTGCAGACCCTGTAATGCAAATTGCAGCTCACGAAGACATTATTCCGCTAGAAGAGTTATACCGTATTTGCGAATACGCTCGTGAAATTACAAAAGATGATCCATATATGATTGGACGTATCATTGCTCGTCCATATGTGGGTGAACCAGGAAACTTCCAAAGAACTTCAAACCGTCATGACTATGCGTTAAGTCCATTTGGCGAAACAACATTAGACTTCTTGAAGAAAGATGGATTTGATGTGATTGCAATCGGTAAGATTAACGACATCTTTAACGGACAAGGAATTACTGAATTCGTTCGTACAAAAGACAATATGGATGGCGTGGATAAACTTGTTGAAGTATTGAAGAAAGACTTCACTGGTATGAGTTTCTTAAACTTAGTTGACTTCGATGCGGTTTACGGACACCGTCGTAATACAAAAGGATACGGCGAAGCGCTTGAAGCATTCGATGCTCGTATTCCAGAAATCGTTGAAAACATGCAAGAAGATGATTTATTAATTATTACAGCTGACCACGGAAACGACCCAACGTTCAAGGGAACAGACCACACTCGTGAATATATTCCAGTGTTAGCCATCAGCAAATCATTGAAACACCCAACACACTTACCAGAAGGCCACTTCAGTGATATCGCAGAAACAATCAGTGAAAACTTTGGTGTAGCATCAACTGGTAACGGAACAAGCTTCTTAAAAGAATTAAACTAATATAGAAAGAGGGAACAACATGAGCAAATACGAGCAATTAGTTGAAACAAAAGCCTTTTTACAAGAAAAAGGTATTGGTCACATTGATTTCGGAATGATTTTAGGATCAGGTCTTGGTGAACTTGCTGGAGAAGTGAAGAACCCATTAATCTTTGACTACAAAGATATTCCAAACTTCCCAGTTTCTACAGTTGTCGGTCATGCTGGCCGTCTTGTATATGGTGAATTAGAAGGGAAACAAGTTCTAATCATGGACGGACGTTTCCACTACTATGAAGGTTACGATATGGAAACAGTAACGTTCCCAATTCGTTTAATGAAATTATTAGATGTTGAAACGATTATTGTGACAAACTCAGCTGGTGGTGCAAACCCAACATTTGAACCAGGGGACTTAATGATTATTACAGACCAAATTAACTACACTGGTACAAACCCATTAATCGGACCTAACGATGACCGCTTTGGGCCTCGTTTCCCTGATATGAGCCATGCATACCATGAATACGGACAAGAAGTCGTTCGTAAAGCTGCGAAAGAATTAAACATCAACATTAAAGAAGGAGTATACATGGGATACTCTGGACCAACTTATGAAACACCAGCAGAAATCCGCTTCACACAAGCAGTAGGTGGGGATGCTGTAGGAATGTCAACAGTTCCTGAAGTTATCGTAGCTAACCACGCTGGTATTAAAGTGATTGGTATTTCATGTATCACAAACTTAGCTGCAGGAATGCAAGCAAACTTAAACCACGAAGAAGTGGTAGAAACAACACAACGCGTTAAAGAAGTGTTCAAATCATTGGTTCGTAAAGTGTTAGTTTTATATTAAGAGACGAACCTCGAGGAGGAATGAATTTGTTAGTACCTTATTCAGCAACGAATAAAAAAATTGTGATGGGATTACTTTCTTACATCCCAGAATTCAAGGACTTTAAACGATTGCAAGAGGAAATTGAAGAAATCGCGACAAATCCATCCATCAAATGCTGGCTTTTTAAAGAAAGTGACAGCGAGAATTTTATCGGATTGATTGGTGGAGAAAGCACAACAGACACGATTGTCATTAAATACTTATCGGTGTCACCTTCGTTTCGTGGGGAAAATATTACATTCCAAATGTTAGAAGATTTAGCAAAGATGGAAGATAAAGTATTGAGTGGAACAATTGAGACGAGTGTGATTCTCGCAAAATGGAATAAACATCGTGTAAGTGAGGAACCATGGAAGATTTAACAATTAAAGTAGCTGAATACGAAGGACCGATGGACGTCCTCTTGCATCTGATTCGTGAGATGAAAATCGATATTTACGATATTCCGATGAATGAATTAACGAAGCAATATTTGAACTTCATTCATTCCATGAAAACTTTGGAGTTGGAAGTGGCTGCCGAGTACTTAGTAATGGCATCAACATTATTAGAAATCAAAGCAAGAATGCTTCTTCCAAAACCAAAATTGGAAGAGTTGGATGAAGACGGGGAGCCAATCGTGGAAGATCCTCGTGATCAGTTAGTGCAACAATTATTGGAATATCAACAAATTAAAGAAAATGCCAAAAAGCTTGAGGAGCTATCTTTTCTAAGGGGATTACACTTTGGGAAAGATGCGAGTGACTTGTCTTCGATGCAGGAAATTATTCCTTTAAAAGAAGGAGAAGTGACGACTCAAGATTTATGGAATGCGTTAAAGAAATTAGCGCGTAAGAATATTGCGAAAATGCCGCTGAAGGCTAATATTCAACATGAAACGCATACGGTTGAAGAATTAATGGACTCGATTATTTCAAAAATTGAGCATACAGATAAGAAACAAGTTCCGTTCGAGGAATGTTTCCCAGCGTTCAACAGGCATGCGATTACAACGACGTTTTTAGCGATGTTACAGTTAGTTCGGGAACATCGTGTCCGTTTTATTCAAAGTTCTCCATATGAGGATATTTTGATTGAGAAAAGACAAGAAAAGGAGAAAGAGAGTGACTAATTACATTTCAGTATTAGAAGGATTACTATTTGTTGCTGGAGATGATGGGATTACATTAGAAGAAGCAAGCTATATTTTAGAACTCGAAAGAAGTGCAGTTCGTCAGTTACTAGATGAATTAAAGAAACGCTTAGAAGATGAAAATAGTGGATTAGAGCTTCTTTTGACGGCTTCTCATTATAAACTCGTGACAAAAGCCAGTTTAAAACCTTATATCGAAAAATATGCAGTTTCTCCATATTCTTCTCAATTGTCTCAGGCATCCCTAGAAACGTTAGCGATTATTGCTTATAAGCAACCTGTTACACGTGTGGATATTGAATCGATTCGTGGGGTTCAAAGTAGTGGTTCGATTCAAAAACTATTACTAAGAGATTTAATTGAAGAGGCTGGAAGATTAGAGACACCAGGTCGTCCAAAACTGTATAAGACAACAGCATACTTCATGGATTACTTTGGATTAGAATCTCTTGATGCCCTACCAGATGCTTCTGATTTATTCGATTTAGATTCTGAAGAAGCAAACCAATTGTTTAGAGATAATCATGATTTGTTTGAAGAGTTGGAAATGCGCTCAAAAGAACATCATGAAGTAGAAGAAGAGAAAGAGTAGGTTTTTTTGTGGAAAGATTACAAAAAGTAATGGCACACGCCGGTGTGGCATCCCGCAGAAAATGTGAGGCATTTATTCAAGAAGGCCGTGTGAAATTCAACGGTGAAGTTGTAAAAGAACTCGGTTTTAAAGTAGGTGCGAATGATAAAATTGAGGTAGACGGAATTCCAATTTATAAAGAAGAACCTGTGTACTTCATGTTTTATAAGCCAAAAGGCGTTCTTTCAAGTGCCAGTGATGATAAAGGAAGAACTGTTGTAACTGATTATTTCAAAGAAGTAGAGCAACGCGTGTATCCAGTAGGTCGTTTGGACTATGATACTACAGGCCTTCTTTTATTAACGAATGACGGAGAGTTTTCAAACTTGATGACACATCCAAAGCATCACGTAGAAAAGAAATATAT
>CAUQUY010000042.1:0-11697 GCA_963521405.1 uncultured Streptococcus sp. | reverse complement strand
GTTGATACCTTGGTCTAACCAGTTCCAACCGTACATATATGTTCCGTCAGAGTTTCTACGTAAAATCGCTTCGCTGAAGTATTTAGATTCAGGATATGTTTCAGAAGCATTGACGTGAATACCGATTTTAGCACCATATTCTTTTGCTCTAGCTAATAATTTCTTGAAGTCTTCAACGCCACCGATTCTCTTACCGATATCTGCATAGTTTAAGTGACCTGAGTCGTGACCTTCACTACCATATCCTTTAAGTAGGATTGATTGTCCTAATCCGTCTGTGTGTAAGTTAATCTTCTTAATACCATCTAATGTCATTAAGAATGGGTTTTGCGCTTGAGATGCGAAGTTCATCGCAATACGATACGCTACTAAATCTGGAACCGATTCTGCTCCTTTTGGATTGTTCATGATATTACGATATGCGATCGCACCATCTTGCCAGTCCACAACATTATCTTTGTTTAAGTCTTTTGTAATGACTACTTTAGAACTTGGTAAGTCTAATGTGTATTCTGGGAATACTAAGTTCTTATAAGCACGTTGATACCAGTAAGGTGAGCTTTGAATACCAATATAGTTTACGCCATCAACTCTTTGTAGGGCAGTTGTTATACGTGCAAAGTCATTTCCTTGGTATGTGAATTGTGAGTTACTCCAAACGGATGCTGCTAATTCATTTGAAGAAACAAAACCATACATGAAGCCATAAGCGTAATCATTCATCTTGCCTGTCTTCAAGTCTAAATGATAATCCCCTGCTCTATGTGTGTTTGTGGACATTTGCGCTCCGTCAAACTTCGCATTTTGTTTATTAGAACCTACAGAAACAAGTGTGTTCCCTGGAAATTCAATGGTTTGGATTAATTTTCGAACATTGTCGACTGGTTTACCCATTTCAACATTGTTTTTATTTACTACTTTTGTCACATCGAAATGCATTTCATTGCTGACTAATTGTAATTTCACAGTGATTTCAGCGTTGATGAATTCATCATCGTTTCTAACTGTCATTACATATTCTGCAGTAGTGTCATCAATTTTACGGTATTGAACTTCTGGAGTAACTAACACACCGTTGATTGACATTTTATCTAATTTTTGAACTTGACCTGTTAACGTTTTTCCATCTAATTCATATTCTTTAACACGTGGAAACGCCGTGTCGATGATGGCTTTTAATTGTTCTGATTGTAATGTTTCGTAATGAACATTTTGGTCGTTACGACGGAAACCATCGTCCACAGCCGGAGTTTCTTCTTCTGGTTTAATGTTATCTTGGTTGTCCGCTTTGATCGATACAGAAGATAATTCTGTACCGTAAGTACCAGCTTTTAGGTAAACTTTATTGACATCCGCTAAAGCGTTCTTAACAGCTTCTGGAACGACTTCTGTGCTAAATAAAGATTGTCCATTATTTGTAGCGTTTAATTGACCGTCTTTCTTGTACACGATAGATAGGTGGTTTTCTTCACCTGCATTAGGTGCTTCTACACGAGTCTTGCTATACCATGTGTTTACACCTGGTCCTTTATATTGCCAGAACCAACCGCCCTTGTCATACCCTACAAAAATATTGTTATCATTATCTTTGTATTTTAGATATACCCCAAAGCGTGTTTCAGCTGGAGGAGTGTTTGCCTTTAACGTTAAGTCAACGCTTACATTTCCTTCCGCATCCGCTTGTAATCCAGCTTTTTCGAATAAAGCTTCATCTGCTCCATTGTTGTTAGCTGTTGTTGAAGTTAATTTGTTGTAGCGTACTCCGCCTTCTTCAACTACTTCAACATTCCCTTTCACACGGCTTACTGAGTCCCACTCTTTTTTCACTTCGGCTGTTGCTTCACGAATTTCACCAGTTGCTTCACGAGTTTCACCAGTTGCTTCACGAGTTTCACCAGTCGCTTCACGAGTTTCTCCCGTTGCTTCTGCGGCTGGTTTTTCCTCAGCTGGTTTAGCTTCAGCAGGTTTAGCCTCCGCTTTTTCGGTTGCTGCTTCAGTAGCTTTTTCTTCTACTTTATCAGTTGCCTCCGTGTTTGCAGCTTCTTTAGAAACTGCTTCTTTTTCTTCTTTTGGCGCTACTTCAGTTGCGTCAGCACCAGATTCTACTGCTGGTTTCTCTTCAGCAGTGGCTGCCTCACTAGCCGGCGTGTTTTCTACGGCTGTCGCTACTACCTCTGTTGCAGCAGCTTCAGTTGCAGAAACTGGTTGAAGTGTGCCAAAAAAGAAAGCCCCGATGATAACTGAACATGTACCAACAGTGAGCTTTCTAATAGAGAAGCGCTGTCTCTTCTCCATATTTTGACGATTATACATAATACCCCTCCTTAATATTATAAAAACGTTTCCATAATTAATTTTAGCACTATCTTTTAGGTGCTACTTGGACTTTTTTGCTCTTTACTAGTACTATTTTGCTATATTTAAAACGCTTTCATAACTTCTTCAAGGAATTAACAAAATTAAATCAAAAAGGCTCCTAGCAACCTTTGCTAGGAGTCTTCTTTTCGTTATTTTTGTCCCATATCTTTCACTTTCATAATACGAGTGATACTTGCTCTCTCGTTTTCTTCCAGCTTCATTTCGATAAAGTAAATCGTTTCTTCTAATTGTGGGATCAATCGATATTCAAGGGCGTTTACACGACGTCTTGTTTTCTCGATTTCATCTGCTAGCAGTTGACAAGTTTTTTCAATCTCCGTCAATTCTAGCAATTCATTTAATACACTTGAGATTTGTTCTACAGAATCATCAATCTCACTGTTGGAGTTTAAGTAACCATATTTAAAGTCACTTTCCTCCGTTTCATCTTTCACAGTGAAATGCATTTCTGGAACGTAAACACTCATAATGTTCTTTTCTTGAAGATCCAAGGATACTCTTTGTGGTGGAATCGCCACAAGTTCTTCGATAAACGCTTCTTCCAACGTTGCTTTTGCAAGAACGAAGCTCTTCATTCCTTCCACAAGACGACCTTCGACCGCCTCACGTAACGCATTGTTTTTTCGAATTAGTTCGATGAACTGACGCATTAACTCATCTTGTTTATCTTTTAGGAGCTTATGCCCACGTTTTGAGACAACGAGACGATGTTTTAATTTTGTCAATTCCATACGAGTTGGTTTGACGTTCAATCGTGCCAAAGGAATCACTCCCCTTTCGGAAGAAATTCATCTAATAACTCGTCCTTGATACGTTTTAATTCCGTACGCGGTAAGATGGATAGTAATTCCCATCCTAAATCAAGTGTTTCTTGAATTGAACGGTTCTTGTAGAAGCCTTGTCCAACATATTCACGTTCGAAACGTTCAGTGAATTCTACATATTTCTTATCTGTTTTTGATAATGCAGATTCCCCTAATACAACTGCAAGTTCTTTGGCTTGTTTACCAGTTGCATAAGCCGCGAATAATTGGTTCATCGTTGGCGCGTGGTCCTTACGAGTCTTTCCTTCACCTGAACCTTTATCTTTTAGACGAGATAATGAAGGCAATACGTTAATTGGAGGTTGAATCCCTTGTTTATCAAGAGCACGGTCCAAAATAATCTGTCCTTCTGTAATATATCCTGTTAAGTCAGGGATTGGGTGAGTAATATCATCTTCAGGCATTGAAAGGATTGGAATTTGAGTTACAGATCCTGGTTTCCCAACGATACGTCCTGCACGTTCGTAGATTGTAGAAAGGTTTGTATATAAGTAACCTGGATATCCACGACGTCCTGGAACTTCACGACGAGCCGCTGAAATTTCACGAAGCGCTTCACAGTAGTTTGTCATGTCTGTCATGATAACAAGTACGTGCATTCCTTTTTCAAACGCTAAGTACTCAGCTGTTGTTAATGCGATTTTTGGAGTCGCAATACGTTCAATCGCTGGGTCGCTCGCTAAGTTTAGGAACATCACTGAACGGTCAATCGCCCCTGTCTTACGGAAGTCTTCCATGAAGTATTCCGCTTCGTCAAAGGTAATCCCCATTGCAGCAAATACTACCGCGAATTTTTCGTCACTGTTTAATACAGTCGCTTGACGCGCGATTTGGGCCGCTAACTCTTTGTGAGGAAGCCCTGAACCAGAGAATACTGGTAATTTTTGTCCACGAACAAGTGTGTTCAAGTGGTCAATGGCAGAAATCCCTGTTTGTATAAATTCATCCGGATAGTCACGAGAAACTGGGTTAATCGCTTGTCCGTTTACGTCTAAAGTCGCTTCTGGAAGGATTTCAGGACCATTATCCATCACGTTCCCCATTCCATCAAAAATACGACCAATCATGTCTTCAGATACGTTTAATGATAATGGTTTACCACGGAAACGTACTTTTGTATCACGAATGTTAATGCCGCTTGGTCCTTCAAAAATCTGAACCATCGCTTTATCTTCGTTTACTTCTAGTACTTGTCCATGACGTAATTCACCATTTTGTAATTGGATTTCAACCAACTCATCATATTTAACGCCTTCGACTTGTTCAACCATCATTAAAGGGCCAACAACTTCACTAATCGTACGATACTCTTTAAGCATGTGTCATCCCTCCACGTTGAATTGTTTTTTCGATATCTGCTTTGATTTGAGCTTTAATTTCTTCAAAGCGTGCAATCTCAGCTTCTGGAATATATTTAGAACGAGCAATACGGTCACGTACTTCTTCTGTTCCATCCATAATTTCCGCATAGTAAGAACCAAGTTTCATCGCATTACGCGCTTCTTTTTCGAACGTTAAGATGAGCTCTAACATACGATATTGTTTTTCACGTGATGTAAATGTATCGACATCGTCAAACGCGTTTTGTTGTAAGAAGTCTTCACGAAGAGATTTCGCGATTGTCATTGTTAAACGGTCACGTTCAGATAATGATTCAAGACCAACTAAACGAACGATTTCTTCTAAGCTTGCTTCTTCTTGTAATGTGTTCATTGCATGTTGAACAAATTCAGACCAGTTCGAATGCACATTCTCATCCATGTATTTACCCACTTCTGGGTCATACAATGAGTAAGACGTTAACCAGTTCATAGATGGGAAGTGACGTTTTTGCGCCAATGTTGCATCTAATCCCCAGAATACTTTGGCTACACGTAATGTATTTTGTGTTACTGGTTCGGATGTATCTCCCCCTGGAGGTGATACGGCACCGATGGCTGTAATAGTCCCTTCACGACCTTCGCTTCCTAGTGTTTCAACACGTCCTGCACGTTCGTAGTATTCTGCGATACGGCTTCCTAAGTAAGCTGGGTAACCTTCGTCCCCTGGCATTTCTTCTAGACGTCCAGACATTTCACGAAGCGCTTCTGCCCAACGTGAAGTTGAGTCAGCCATGATGGCTACGTTATATCCCATATCACGGAAGTATTCCGCAATCGTGATTCCTGTATAAATAGACGCTTCACGAGCCGCTACTGGCATGTTAGAAGTGTTTGCGATTAAGATCGTACGTTCCATGATCGATTCGCCAGTTGTTGGGTCAATCAATTCAGGAAATTCGTTCAATACGTCTGTCATTTCGTTTCCACGTTCACCACAACCCACGTACACTACGATATCCACGTCAGCCCATTTTGCGATTTGGTGTTGCACCACTGTTTTACCAGCTCCGAATGGTCCTGGTACAGCTGCTGCTCCTCCTTTTGTTACTGGGAAGAAAGTATCGATAACACGTTGCCCTGTTAACATTGGAACTTCAGTGTTTTTCTTTACTTTATATGGACGCCCACGACGTACTGGCCAACGTTGAATTAAGTTGAAATCACGTACGCCTGATTCTGTTTCGACTTGGTACACTGTATCTTCAATTTTGAAGGTTCCAGCTTCCACTTTTACTAATTTACCTTTCACACCGTAAGGCACCATGATTTTATGTTGTACAACTTTTGTTTCTTGTACATAACCAATAATGTCTCCGGCTTCGACTTCTTGACCAACTGATGCAGTAGGAATGAATTCCCACTCTTTTTCACGGTCAAGAGGATCCACGTTTGTTCCGCGGACTAAGAAGTCACTTTGTGATACTTCTTTAAATTTATTGAGGGGACGTTGAATCCCATCAAACATTTGAGATACAATCCCTGGCGCCAATTCAACAGATAATGCTTCCCCTGTTGTTTCGACGGGTTCTCCTGGTCCAATTCCTGAAGTTTCTTCATATACTTGAATGGATGCAATATCTTTACGCATTTCGATGATTTCACCGATAAGGCCTAGATGACCTACACGACAAATATCTTGAATATTCGCATCTTCCATTCCTTCAGCAGTCACAAGAGGACCTGATACTTTTACGATTCTTCCGATCTTCACTGAGGTACCTCCCTTAGTTTCGTGTATTGGTTGGTTATAAGATGTTTTGTCCAACCGCTTTTTCAACATTTTCTTGAATTCTTGATTTTCCAATTCCTAAAGACCCTTTATGGTTCGGAATGAGAATGATGGCTGGTGAAATTTCCGCATCATAACGACGAATCGTTTCCGGAATCTGACTAGCAATTGCTTCCGTTACATAAATGATGCCGACTTCCTCTTCACTAAGTTCATCAATCATCCTTCGTGCCGTTTGCGCATCGTGGCAAGGATACACGTTAAATCCTAAAATTTTAAAAGGAAGGATGGAATCTTTGTCGCCAACTACGGCAATTTTATGAGACATAAACTGGTCGCATCCTTTCTCTTAATTGTTCTTCTGTAAACTCATTGTCCACACCGACCAGTAATAGACGGAGGTTTTTGACTTCCATCTCAAGCGCATGAATATACGCTAGACTTGGCAGCGGCCCAAATGGTTCAAAAGTCGCTTCTTCTAGAATTTGATGAATCAATTCTTCTTTTAATAATTCCAATGCAAAGACTGGATGTTCTTCCTGTTCTAAAATCGCAACAAATTTGTCATAGTATGGAACATGACGATAAAGGTCAACAAGAGCCTCTGTGCCCTTTTCATGCACTTCGTCGATTAATAACGTCTTATCTACAGTACCTTCGCTAGACAATACCCCAATTAAGAATGAGCGTGATTGTTTTTGCTTTGTGGCACGAATTAATGTCGTGATGTTTTCCATATCAATCATAATGTTCACGATTTGATGGATGGCCTCTTGATTCATTGTACGGTCGATGAGTCGAAGATGTTTGAAATAGTAGCGATCCATAAATACATCGGCTGCTTCGAGGCGACCAAAGTTTTCAAAATCGGCATACGCTTCACGAACCCCTTCAATCATGATGTCTGGTACATCGAGAGAATCTTGAGTTTCGACTAATTGTTTTAATGTGTCGAGGGAATAACGTCCTAATGGTACACATAAATGTTTTAAGTCTTTTCCTGAGAACTTCGATTTCAGAAGAACTTTTAAATTATGGTAAGTGTAACGAATCGAGAATACATCAAGGAGTGATGCATCCGGAATGAGTTCTAACACCTCATCATAGTTGCGCTTCAAATGGGCATCTAGGACTGGGTCGAACTGTCTTGATTCAAGAACTTCTTGTACATCTACCTCATAACTTGTCTTTTGCAAGGCTTCTAATGCTTGTTGTAAGGATTTAGATACGAGAATCCCATTCAATTGTTCCTTGGACAGTAATTGCTGTTCAAGAATACGAACGGTCGTATTCACTCCTGAATAGGCTAAATCATTCATTCCATCCCTCCTTACCCAATGAATGCTTTTCTAGCTAAGATAGGTGAATATTCTTCTTTTAAATCTTCAATTAATGCATCGAATAAATAGTTATATTCGATTCCTTCTTGTTTCAACACAAATCCTGCTTTCTTTGGAAGAGTTGCTTCGTCGATGTGAACGAAGGTAAATTGCGAAGTTAATGCATGTTTATCTTCATCGCTCAAACGAGAAACAGTTTGTTCTCCAAAAGTAAGAGTTGTTTGTTGTTGTTTTGGTAATTTGCGAATAGCTGACTCGATAAAGAGACGTAATGTTTCCCCACTCCAGGTTGACATTACTTGTAGAACGTCCTCAAATACACTCTCAAGAAGTTCACGTTTGACGCGCAAGACTTCTTTTTTACTTGCGTTCAAAATAGTCTGTTGCTCTTTTTCGTATTGTGATTTTGCTTCTTGTTTTAATGCTGTTTTCTTCGCCATTTCTTGTTGCGAATATTGTGCATTCATTTGATTGATGCGTTCTTCTTGTTCTTTAGTAGCAACCTCAATTCGCTGCTTTGATTCTTTTTCTAAATCCGCTAGAATAAGTTGTTTTAGTTGCTCTAAATCTTTCAAGAATACCCCTCCTCTTAACCTTTGTTAATGATAATTAAGATAGAAGCAAGTAATCCTAAGATTGCGTAAGTTTCAACCATTGCGGCAAAGATAATCCCTTTAGTAGATTCTTCAGGTTTTTTCGCTAAGATTTGTACCCCTGCTGCTGCTACTTTACCTTGGGCAATTCCTGAGAATAAACCAGTGAATGCGATTGGTAAAGCTGACATGAATAAGTATAAACCAGCTGCTAAAGTCATTGAAGCTGACATGTTAATCATGATGAAGAAGGCAACGATGAATCCGTAGATCCCTTGTGTACCAGGTAATAGTTGTAAAATTAATGCTTGAACGAATTTTTCAGGTTGTTCTTTAATTAAGGCAGCAGCTGCTTCACCGGCAATCCCTACCCCTTTTGATGATCCAATCCCTGAGAAGATAATGGCAATTGCCATCCCTAGAGCAGCAAAGATTTGCCCTCCACCATTTTCAGCGAAAAATGTTAACCAGTTTGTCATAATTATATTTCCTCCATTTATTCTGATTTCTGTTGTTTAATATCAACGTATTTTTCATATGTTTTGAACGGTTTTAATGCGTGTCCGCCGCCGTCGTAGAATTTACCAAAGAATTCAACGAACTGTAGACGTAAGCCGTGAACGTAAGCTCCAAGGAATGAAAGGAAAATATTCAACCCTTGTAAGGCTACGATTAAGAAGATACCTGCTGTGAAACGTGCAATTGGTGGAAGGAATCCTACCAACATATTGAACGCACTCGCGATACTTCCCCCTGATACAGCTAGCGCCATTAAACGTGTGTAACTCACGACGTCTGCTACGTATCCACTAATTCCGTACAAGTTATATAGACCGCTCGCTAAACCGCCCCACTTGTTTTCGCTCGATAGGACAGTTACGACTACAATCGCAACGGCTGCAATAATCGCAATCGATGAACCGATTGTCGCAATCCAAGAAATATTGAGTACCATTGAGCCTAAGACATAAAGAATGATTCCCGTAATAATCGCTAACCATCCTAGATGACTCGTATAGGCATCAACATAAGCTTTTTTCTTTAGATTTGAGTAAGCCCCAAGTGATAAGCCGACCATAATTTGAATAACCCCGAAGATAATCGATAAGATCATAATCGTAATGAGGTCTTTTGAAAGTGATAGTGGCTGGAATGGTAAATCCGCACCGAATGCTGATCCAAAAATAATCCCCCAGATCATTACTGGGTAGCTTAGTAAGTGGAAGAACTTCAAGTTGCGGTTCATTCCTTTATCAAAATGGAAGAACTTCAACATGATGAATGTTCCCAACCAGAGAAGCGCTCCGTAGCCTAAGTCCGCTGCCATCATCCCGAAGAAGACGAGATAGAATGGTGCTGTATAAGGCGTTGGGTCTAATTCTCCGTATTTTGGTAATCCATACATTTCTGTTAGATTTTCAAATGGTTGTAAGAAGGCATTGTTTTCTAAAACCGTTGGCACTTCTTCGTATTCTTCTTCAGCAATATCTAGTGGTAAGAAGACATATTCGCCTTCTCCTAACTTTTCTTTGAGTTGAACTTCAACGTCATCGACTGCTTTTGTAGTTAACCACCCTTGAAGCACGAATACATGTTGACCATTCACCAATCCATTTTTGGCTTGTTCTTTTTGTAATTCGTTATAAGTAACTTCCGCAGAAAGCTGTAACTTGCGAAGAAGGTCTTTTTCTTCTTGTAAGTCCTCTAACACTTTCTTCTTAGCATCCACAACTGCTTGTTGCGCTTTAAGATTTTTCTCCAACTCAACAGAAGGAGCTTCTTCAAACGCATACCATACAATACTGAAGTGTGCTTTCGCTAACTCTTCTTTGGCAGCTTGTTGTGCTTTTCGTGGATATGTCACCAATAACCCGATTTCTTCACGTGTGTGATACACTTCGTGAACAGAAATCAATTCACTCTGTTTTAATCCTTCCAAGTAAGCATTATCTGTCGCTTGAGGAATCGTCCCCATTTTCGTTTTCGTATACGGATGTTTAAAGATATCTTTTGGATAGAAATCAAGCACACTCCACTTACGGAGTAACGCCTCTTTCTCACGAAGTTCTTTTAATTTCTCGTCTTTCTTACGAAGAGTTGTACGAATACTCTCTACATGTTCCACTAATGCATCAGCGTCCCATGATTGGACTTCTTTTTGTAATTCAGATAGTGTGAATTGCTCTTTTGGAGTTTTTAACTTTTGAATTAATGACGGTTGCTTTTGATTTTTTTCCACAAAAGTAATGGCCGCATGAATCCCTTCGAATTTCTGTTGAAGAGCGTTCATTTCCTCTGTATCCACTTCTTGTAAAGCGATGGAATTTTCGGTAAATAGTTCTTTCGCCTGATCTAGCGAGGTTACTTCTAAAGATTGTAATTCTTGAATAGCATCCAATAGGTCATTTTGTTTGTCCGTTGGGGCAATCAACATCACCTTATTCATTTTAGCTATCGCCATATCTCTTCAACACCTCCTTCACAGTATCCTGAACTAAATCCTGTTTCAGATGATTGAAACGTTCTGTTAGAGTAGCAATCTCCGCTAATTCATCTTCTTTCACTTTCGCTTCGAACTCCGCTTTCTTTTGTTGATTTTTTTCTTTCAACTCAGCTTTGTAGATTTCTAACGATTGTTCCATATTCGATTTAGCTTCGTTCACTCGTTGATCTGTTGCTTCATGCGTTTGGGATAATTGTTCCTCGAATTTTTCCTTCAACGCTTTTGCTTCAGACTCAATGGCCAAAACAGAATTTAGAATCTCTTGACTCATGTGACACCTCCAATCCATTCGCTTTCACGAATAGTAAAATGCTTTCCTTACCATTATAAACTTTATTTTGCTTTCATTCAAACGTTAATTCCCCTTATTATCGGCCAAACTCAAACTTTATAAATAGGAAGAAACACAACTTTTTTAGAAATTTTTTTCTTTTCTATTGCTTTTTAGAACATTTGTTCGTATAATAAATATGCAAACAAATGTTCGGGGGTATCGAAAATGGAACAACGCAAATCAACATTTACATCATTTATCAAACCATTAATCAATAAACTACAAGTCTCTCAAGAGGAATATGAAGAAAGAGATGTGTTCTTTAAACCAACTGTTATGCCACTGATTGACGTGGTTGAACAAATTCACCATAGCTTCTACTTCAAGAAATCAATCGTACTCCACTTCGAGAAATACGATAACGCTGGGAATTTAATTACATTCACGAAGAACGGTATGATTAAGAGCCCTATTCAAATGAATAACCACTTTGTATTTTTAGAAGAAGGATCTAATATCACCCATATCTTGAATGTGGATCAAATCGTTGCTTGCATGGAATTAGATTAAAGCTGCAATTACCATATATGGTAATTACCAAATATGGTAATGTTTATTTTTAAAATTGAATCGAATCAAAGCAAAAAATGCCAAATATGGACATGTCCATATT
>CAUQUY010000041.1:0-11793 GCA_963521405.1 uncultured Streptococcus sp. | reverse complement strand
AAAATAATTGGCAATTCATTAGAGAGCATTTCATGATCAATCGCCCACACTTTTGCCCATTCTTTCTCTTCTAAATGTTGCAAGAAGAATTTCTCTTTAATGACTTCGAACAAGTTATTTTCCATGACTTCGTACTCTGGCAATTGATTCTTCACCGGACGAATTAAGTCAGCGATATAGGCTTCGGTTGCATCATGCAACAAACAAGCAAGGACCGTTCCTGTTTGGTATCCTCTGGCAATCGCTTCTTGTGCACAGTTAATGCTATGTAATCCTACTGAATAAAAGAAACGCAGATGTCCGTTTCCGCGACACATCATACTTAAGGCATGCGCAATATCTTCAATGGCAACATTGTCTGGAACCATTTCAAGCGGATTAAATACGCGCCCTGTATATGTATTCATCAATAATTTTTTGTCTTCCATATATTCCTCCACGGTTGATGTCAGTTTATTTTATCACTGAATCTACGCGTTTTAAAAGGATTTAGCCATTTCTTAATGATTCTGTTTATTATGAAAGTCTCTTCTCAACATAGAGAAAGATTCCTTCGAAGCCTTACGGATATCTTCATAATAGCTGTAACGTTGCACCGGTTCGAGCCTAAGTCTCTCACCTTTAAAGCCTCAAAGGAGGTGTACGAAATGAATTCCTACACCTCCTAATTCGCATTTAATGCGTAACACGTTACTTCTATTATAGAATCCGTAAGCTTCTACGGAATCTTATCTTTCTAAGGTGGATTCTAAATAAAAACCACAGATTAGGAGAATTCCCAATCTGTGGTTATAAACTTCTTATTGTGCGTGTTTATCGCGGTACAGTTCGATTAGCTCTTGCGCTAATAACTGTACGATTTCTGTTGAAGCCATTTGGTCTTCGGCATGCATAAACAGTAATGAAAATTCTGTTTTTTCTCCGCTCGCTTCTTTTTGAATGAGCTCTGCGTGAATTTTATGAGCCTCAACAAAGGCTTCTTCTGCTTCCACAAGTTTTGCTTTAGCATCTTCAAACAATCCTTTTTTAGCCGCTTGAATCGCTTCTACAAAGCAAGATTTTGCTGCACCACTATTGGCAATCAGCTGGAAACAGACTAACTCCATTTCTTCTGTCATATTATTCTCCTATCAATGCTAAGGCTTGATCTAATACTTTAGGACCGTTCATCATTCCGTAGTCACGCATATCGATTGCATCTACTGGAATATCCCCTGCGATTTCTTTTACTGCAGGTAACTCATAACGAATTTGTGGCCCAATGAGAATAACATCTGCTTCATGAATATTCTTTTTTGCTTCTGTAATGGATTTTGCTTCAATTGAAACGTCAATCCCACGTTCTGTCGCACTTTGTTGCATCTTTTTAACGAGCATACTTGTCGACATTCCCGCATTACATACTAATAAAATTTGTTTCATAATCTTATCCCTTCATTTCTTGTTCCACAACTTTGTCATGAACTTTGATAAATGGAATGTATAGAAGAACTCCAAGTGCAAAGATGACTAATTGAACTAGAACTGCTCTGAAGTCCCCAGCTGTTGCTAACCATGCATTTAAGAATACAGGTGTAGTCCAAGGAACTTGTACAAATGCTGGACTCATGAAGCCTGCAACTGTTGCTAAGTAGCTGATTAAAATACCAAGAGCTGGAGTTAAGATAAATGGAATCGCTAATGAAATATTATAAACGATTGGGTAACCGAATAATACAGGTTCATTGATATTGAAGAGTCCTGGTCCAAATGATAATTTAGCCACGTTTTTAGAAGCAGCGTTGCGGCTTACTAAGAATGTTGCAACTAATAAACATAATGTAGATCCACTACCACCCATTAAAGCGAATGTTTGCACTTGAGATAAGTTGATGATGTGTGGAATTGCTTGTCCATTGTTTGCTGCAGCGATGTTTTCAGTGATGTTAATTAATAGTAATGGTTCTAGAATTGCACTATAAATAACTGCTTGGTGAATACCAAATAGCCATAACATATTTCCTAGAGAGTAAATAATGATTACCCCAATTAAGCTTGTACCAATATGACGAATTGGTTCTTGGATGAAGACTGTAATAATTGAGATTAAGTTTGTTCCAAACATATTGAATAATAATGCTGAAACTACACCAAATAATGAAATAACTGTCATTACTGGAAGTAATACGCTGAATGATTTTCCAACTGCAGGCGGAATGTTGTCACCAAGGTTAATTTGTAACGCTTTAACGTTTGATAACTTGATGAATAATTCTGTTGCAATAATCGCTACGATAACCCCAGCGAACATTGCACCTGTACCTGTGTTGTTAAATGAAAGAACACCTGAAATATTCACGGCATCTTTTGCTCCATCAGGAACTGCAGAAACTGTATTTGGCATCATAACAATTAAAGAAACTAATGATAGCATTGATGCTGCCAATGGATTTTCGAAGTCTCTGTTTTTCGCTAAGAAATAACCAACCATTACGGCAATAATAATACCTGAGATACTTAAAGTACCGTTTGCAATTGTAATTCCCCAATATTGGAATTTCGTTAATGTATCCCCTTGGAAAATCCACTTAAATACTGTGTTGTTCAAAAGAACAATTAAACCTGCCAAAATATATAATGGCATTACTGTCGCAAATGCATCTCTGAGGGTTTTTAAATGAATTTGGTTCCCCAATCTACCTGCAAACGCGGCAAATTTATCAATAAATTTTGAGTCTTTCATCTGAATATCTCCTCTCTTTATTCCTCTACTTCTACTTCAAAGCCGTTATTGTCGCTGACGTTACGATACCATCTTCCACTACTCTTGATGGTTCTCTTTTGCGTTTCTAAATCTACAGAAATAAATCCGTAACGATTCTTATACGCATTATTCCAAGACCAGCAATCAAAAGCAGTCCATGTATGATATCCAAAGCAGCGACTACCTTCTTCAATCGCTTTATGTAGCCAAGTGAGATGTTCTTCGTAAAATTCAATACGATACACATCATCGATGACTCCATTTTCTCCAATGAAGCGACCTTCGTTTTCCACACCCATACCGTTCTCACTAATGAACCATGGAATATTGCCATATTCTTCCTTCACAATCATGGCGATATCATAAATGGCTTTCGGGAAGATTTCCCATCCACGATATGGATTCATACGACGCTCAGGCCATTCATACTCTTTGAAGTATTGGTCTGGCATCCAAGGTGTTTTGTACTCCTTGGGATTTGGTTGCGCTTGAACACGTTTTGGATGATAGTAATTCACCCCAAGAAAATCTACCGTATTTTCTCGAATGAGCTGCAATTCCTCTTCAGTATGACTCCATAACACGCCGTCCTCCTCTAGTCGTTTCACCAAGGTTTCAGGGAATGTTCCCTTCACCGCTGGATTCAGGAAGACTCTGTTAAAGAAATCATCTGTAAATTGACTTGCTGCTAAATCTTCTGGAGAATCACTTCTTGGGTAAGCAGGCGTTAAGTTTAAAATAATCCCAATCTCGCCATCCAATCCTAACGAGTGATAGAGTTGAATCACTTTGGCACTCGCAAGATTTAGATTATAAATCACTTGAACAGCTTCTTTCCCTTTCCCTTTTAGGTTCGGATAATGGAATGCATATAAGTATCCTGCTTCTGGAATGACCATTGGCTCATTGAAAGATGTCCAGTAATGAATCTTATCGCCAAAACATTCGAACGCAGTCTTGGCAAACTTCACGAATAAGTCCACGACATGTTTACTTTCCCAGCCACCGTATTGTTGAAGCAATTCAACTGGCATATCGAAATGATGTAAATTCAGTACAAGTTCAATATCGTTTTTCTTCGCTTCTTCAATAACAGCGTTGTAAAATTCCACAGCCTTTGGATTAGCTTCACCCGTTTCGAAGTCTTTAATCAAACGGCTCCATTGAATCGATGTACGGAATGAATTAAATCCAATCTCCTTCATCAAACGAAAATCTTCAGGATACGTATGATAAAAATCACTCGCCACATCTGGACCGACGCCATTAAAGAAAGCTTCTGGATCAGTTCTAAACCAGTAATCCATCACATTTTCATGTGCTTTATCGAATTGTCCTTCTGTCTGCGGTCCACTTGAAGCAGCACCCCACCAGAACCCTTGAGGGAAACTCAATTGTTTCTTCATAATTAACCTCCTTTCTGTAAGCTCTTTCACGTATAGTATATCACAATTTTAATATTTGTCTAGACAATATCTATAAATAGTATTCAAATTGTCGATTTTGCCTATTCATTCTACATTTGTTATAATATAGCTAGTTTAGAGAAAGGATGACATTCGATGAGCGTAAAGTATTTACAGATTTACCATGCGATTCGTGAAAAGATTTTAAGTAACGAATACGCCATTAACCAACAATTACCCGATGAAATCACATTAACGAAAGAATTTAATAGCAGTCGAATGACGGTCAAGAAAGCATTAGACTTACTCGTTTCTGAAGGGCTTATCTTCAGAAAACGCGGCCAAGGCACCTTTGTCCTCTCTCGCGGCACGTCGAAGCGAAAACTTATTGTTCCAGAACGCGATATTAAAGGACTCACGAAAATTTCTGAGGATACACACTCTACTGTTGAATCCAAAATTATTCATTTTAAATTAGAGTTTGCTTCTGAATTCCTTGCAGAAAAATTACAAGTACCGGTGCAAAGTCCTGTTTATAATATTCATAGGCTTCGCATCATCGACGGGAAGCCGTATGTATTAGAGCAAACCTATATGAGTACGAGCGTCATTCCAGGAATTACTGAAGAAGTTCTATTAGACTCTATTTATCAATATATCGAAGGCAAACTAGGCTTACGCATCGCGAGTGCTACAAAAATCTTGCGTGCAGCACCAAGTTCTGAAGATGAACAAAAATACTTACAATTACTTCCAACGGAGCCAGTCTTCGAAGTAGAACAAGTGGCTTACCTCGACAATGGCACTCCATTTGAGTACTCGATTAGCCGACATAGATACGATTTATTTGAATTCAATTCATTTGCATTAAGACATTCTTCATAGGAGGCACAACGATGACAAAACCAATCTTTTTAAATGCCGTACTTCAAAAGAAAATCTGGGGTGGAACGAAATTACATTCACTCTTTAACTTCACTCTACCTTCTGATAAGACAGGTGAAGCATGGATTATTAGCGCACATCCAAATGGGATTTCAACGATAAAAAGCCCTGCAGAATTTGCAGGACTAGGGTTAGATGAACTCTATAAAGCTCATCCTGAACTCTTCAATGGGCAACAGTTAGCAAGCTTCCCTCTTCTCATTAAGTTGCTAGATGCTTCTGATGACTTATCGATTCAAGTGCATCCAGATGACGAATATGCGCTAGAACATGAAGGCGAATATGGGAAAAATGAATGCTGGTACGTGGTTCAAGCAGAACCAGGAGCGAAAATTGTATACGGACATACGGCGACGACTCCTGAAGAATTTGCAGAGAAAATCGACAATGAAGCTTGGAGCGATTTATTTACCGAAGTTCCTGTTAAAGCGGGTGACTTTTTCGATGTTCCAAGCGGCACGATTCACGCCATTGGTGGCGGTATTGTGATTCTTGAGACGCAACAAAATTCGGACACGACTTACCGCGTCTATGACTACAACCGTACTGACGATGCTGGAAATCCTCGTCCACTGCATATCCAACAAACAAAAGATGTCACAACCATTCCGCACAGTGTCCCAACAACCAATCAACAAGTGGTGACGACTGACACTGGAACTAGAACGACTTTTGTGGAGAACAAATTCTTCACCGTTTGGAAATACGATATCAACGGCGACTATAGTGATGCCCTCTCTTCTACTTATCACCTTGTAACGGTGTTAGACGGAAAAGGAACGCTCACAGTCGACGGAATCGAGTATCCAATCCAAAAAGCAGATTCCTTTATTCTGCCTTCTGGAACACCTGAACTAGCCATTAACGGATCTGTTCAACTGATTGTGTCACAGTCAAACCAATAACCAAAAGCGAAAAAAGGTCAGCAAAAAATGCTGACCTTTATTTTTTATGCATTCAATTGTTTTGTAATATCTACGATTTCGTCGATTAAACCACCGATTGTAGCAATCGTATCTTTAAGCGGTGCATCTGTTGAGACATCCACGCCTGCTGCTTTCGCAAGCTCTTCTGCACTCTTCGTTCCGCCCATCTTCAATACTTCCACCCAAGTATTTGCGACACTTGAATCTTTTTGAATCATTTTCGCCACTTGTGTACCGATTGTTAAACCAGCTGAGTAAGTGTATGAATATAATCCCATGTAGTAGTGCGGTTGACGCATCCATGTTAACTCTGCGCCTTCTGTAAGAACCACTTCTGGTCCCCAGAATTTCGCCAATGTTTCTTTGAATAAATGATTCAATGTATCCGCGTCTAAGCTCTTACCTGCGTCCACTAAGCGATATACTTCGCGTTGGAAGTACGCTTCTAATAAGTGAGTCACAAAGTTATGGTAGTACGTTTTAGCGACCATTTGAGATGAAATCCAACGTTTCATACGTAAGTCATCTCCCGCTTTGTTCTTCAAGTAGAACTCAACCAATAATTCGTTTGTAGTTGATGGAGCTTCTACAAAGTACATACTTGGACGACCATCTATAATATTTTGGTGTTTGTACGCTAATTGGAAGTGACCTGCGTGTCCTAATTCATGCGCGAGCGTCATGCAGTCATTCATATCTTCTGTAAAGAACATTAAAATAAATGAGTTTGCTCCATAAGGTGATGAACAGAACGCACCCGTGCGTTTACCAATTGTTTCAGCGTAGTCGATCCAACGGTTGTCGAAGGCTTCCTTCATAATTTTGAGGTAACCTTCGCCTAGAGGTGCTAATCCTTCTAAGATATATTGTTTTGCTTCGTCATACGTCACTTTGGCTGCATAAGTTGGATCGACTTCCAGTTTCAAGTCTTCATAGCGTACTTCGTCTAATTGATAGATTTCTTTGATGAGACGTGCGAATTTACGCATATGTGGCGCTAATTCTTCCATGATGACATCGATTTGACGGTCGTATAGTTCACGAGAAACTTTTTGACGGTCTAATAAGTAGTCAAACACTGAATCAAATCCACGCAATGTTGCCATTGTTTTTTCTTTTTGAATTTGTGTGTTATACGCTGAAGCAGTGCTGTGTTGATATTTGCGTAATGTGTCGCTAAATACTTTGAATGCTTCACGACGGATTGCTGTATTTGGTTCTGATTGCATACGTCCTTCGAAGCTGTTGTATGTCATCGGAATCACTTGTCCGTCTGCTTCTACGTCTTGGAAATGAATATCTTTGAATTTAATATCGTTGTACGCTTGATAACCTGCGTCTAATGTATTTCCTAGAGCGGCTAGAGTTGCTTCCACGTCTTTTGATAATAAATGTTTTTTATCTTCTAAGAGACGTTCGATATATAAGGCATCTTCTTTATTCGCGCGCGCTTCTTCTAATACTGCATCATCCAATTGGCTTAATTCAGATTCAAAGAAGCTTAATTTGGCATCTAATCCAGCTAACACTGTACGTGTTTGTGCAGCACGTGTTTGCGCTTCTTTATCTTTCGTATTAGCACTGACTGCTAAATTACAATAAGCAGAAACTTTTCCGCGAAGTTCTAATAATTCACGGTATGTTGCTAAACCAGTATTCACTTGGCTAGCCGTAGTAATTTGCCCTTCGTATTCCTTATGGAAAGCATCTACTTTTCCTTTTAGGTCTTCTAACGCTTCGTTAAACACTTCTTCTGTTTGAAACAAATGCGTTAAATCCCATGTTTGATTTACATCTACTTGACTTCTTTCAATCATATTCTCACTCCACTTTCTAAAGTCGTACTTCCATTGTACCACAGTTTTCATTTAATTTTCAGAAAACTTTAATGTTAAACAAAAAAAGTGTTACAGCCCTTCGACTGTAACACTCAGACATTTCTATTATTGTAACGCTCCGATTGCACGAGCGATTTCTTCATTAGAGCTTCCTGGTTTAATTTCGAAAGTCCCAGTCCAGATCTTATCAGCAATGTTATTTGTTGTTAAGTAATCTACGAACTCTTTAGCACTCTTAACTAAGCCTGCTTTTTCTAATTTGTCGGCAACCTCATTTGATGATTCGCCTTCTTCAACTGTAATAGATACAGGTTTTGAAGATTGTGTAGTTGCTGCTTCAGTTGTTGAAGCTTGTGAAGTAGCTTTAGCACTTGATGAAGTCGCTGCTTTGCTACCAGATTCTTTTTCAGCTAATAAAGACTCGTAAGCGGCTTTATAGCTTGCTTCATTTGCTCCTTCAGAAACGATTGGCAAATTCACTGCATCTAATTGGCTCTTTAATGATTGTGGTACAAAAGGCCAAATCACAGTAACCAATGCTAAAATTAACGCTGCTAATAAGAAGCCCATTCCTAAAGAACGAAATTTCGTTTTACTCATGTTCTTCCTCCTTAATTTGCATCTGCTTCAAAATAGTTATCGATTACCAATTGTACTGTTGAAACAGGTACGTTTAATTGTTCAGAAATTGATTCTACTGAGTTACCGTGGCTGAACAATGTAATGATTTGTTGTTTTGTTACATTGTGTAAGCGACCAGATTCTTCTGCAGTTGCTTCTTCCACTGCTTCTGTTTCTTCAGCTACTGGTTCTGGTTTTTCAGCTACACGAACTTCTGCTGTTTTTGCAGCGCGAACTTCTTCGTAAGTTGGTTCAACTGATGGTCCTTTGTATACAGTTGTTCCTTCTAATTCTTGAATTTTTTTCTTTAATGAATACACTTCACGGTTTAATTCTAATAAACCTTCAGCTAATTCATCGATTTCTTCTTCATTGTGGTTATCCTTTAAGAATAGTGAAATGAATAAGAAAAATACTGCTAATGCTAATAACGCGAGAACTACGACCCATACGTGCATTTTTTCACCTCATTAAATATTATTTTTTTCCTTTCATCCTATTTTAAATAATGTTAGCCAAAATATCAAGGTTCAAGGCGAAGTTTATCATTTTGTTAACGAATTGAAACATTACAGACACTAGCTAAAAACAAAAAAATCTTTACCCTCAAGTCCTTATTCAGGAATAAAAGGTAAAGATTTCTATCATTATTAACCGCGCATTTCTTCCTTCACTCGTTTTTCTTTTTGGCTTAAAACGAGTAAGTTTTCGCGGAGTTCTTGTTCCATTTGCGTCAATTCGTATTCGGCTTTTCTACGTTTTTGACGGCCTTCTTGTTGAATAAGAATCGTTTCTTCTAATGTTTCAATCAAGTCTTGTTGTGTCTTTTGAAGGGTTTCAAGATCGATAATACCGCGTTCATTTTCACGAGCTGTTTCAATCGTTGAAATCTTCAACATTTCAGAGTTCTTTTGAATCAATTGATTTGTCGTTTCAGACACTTGACGTTGCGCTGTCACGGCATCCTTTTGGCGAAGCAATGTCATCGCAATGGCAATTTGGTTCTTCCATAAAGGAATCGTTGTCGTAATGGAAGATTGAATTTTTTCCGCCAAGGTTTGATTCGTATTTTGAATCAAGCGAATTTGTGGTGCTTGCTGGATGGTCATTTGACGCGTCAATTTCAAGTCATGATTTCTCTTTTCAAGACGATCTAAGAATTGATGTAAGTCGTTGACGACTTGCACATCCATTTGGTCTCCGGACTCTTGCGCCTTTTGCATCGCTTCAGGAATCAGTTTTTGTTGCAACTCTTCAATCTTCAATTCCCCAGCAGCGATATAAATACTTAACGCCTCGAAGAATTCCTTATTACGTTGGTACAATTGTTCCAGTGACAAGTTGTCGTTTAATAATCCATTCTTTTCATGGTCTAATCGCACTGCAATCTTATCCACTTGAGAACCGACTTCTTGGTATTTTAATTGCATTTCGTAAATCGACTTCTTCACGCGCCCAAAGATTTTACGGAAGATGTTCGAATCTTGTGCCACAAGGTCGTTTGGGTTTGTCTCGTTGAGTCGCATCATCAACTCATTGAGCGTATCGCCGATTTCTCCTGTATCTTTATTTTGCACATGAGCCAGCATCGAATGAGAGAATTCACCAAGTTGCTTTTGCGCGCCAGCACCATAACTAATGATGGCCTGCATGTTCTTTTCATCGATTTGTTTTGCAAGAGCACGTGCTTGTTCTTGTTGTTTTTCTGGCAAAGTATCTACCAGCGCACGTTTAGCATCTAGTTGTTCTTGTGGAAAATCACTTGCCACATCTTGCAATGTCGTATTTTTTACTACGTCTTCTCCGAATGGGTTTTGAATGAGTGTATCCACCATTGATTTTTGTTCAGTCATTGTTTTCTACTCCTTTATCGTACGATTCACGTAATCCATCTCTGCTTCAGATTTTTTAATCTTATCTTCTTGGAAATGTAAGTAATCCTCTTCCAGCGTTGCACAGACGAGATCGATTTTTTCTCCTAATTCTTGTAGTGTTTGATACGTTTCGCTTCCTTTTACTGGTTGTTCACTCAATTCTTTGTAAGCTTTCGTCATTTCGTTTAATGACGGTACGCATGTATGAACGAACAAGTTGGCTTCTGGAAGCTTCTCAGGGTGTGCCACTAATTCTTTGAAATAATCTTTCATCGTTACTGTAGTGTTATATCGATTACTAATAATTCTTAGCTTTGTAAGACTTTGAATTGTCTCATCAATCTCTTGAATTTGTGTCTTCACCACTGACATTTTTTGTCTAAAATAATCGATTTCCTGCTTAGATAATCCGGATTGTTCATATCGTTTTTGCACCTTACTAGAGGTTTTATCTAAAGGTCTCTTTGTTTTGCCAAAGATCGATTTCACTTCCATTTCTTCTGGAAATAGCATGAAGAAAAAGATACTTGCTAGTACGAGAAGTGAAAATAACAGCCTTACAGATGACCCGTAAATATGACTCATAAAGTAACGCGTTATGAATACAAACAATACTAATTTGAGAAGTCTATTCCACTGTTTCATGGTACTCCCTCCTTATAGACTTATTGTATCATTTGGCTATTTTGGGACATGGTACTTAAGGCCGATTTCTATGGGACTTGAGGCTGAATCAAATAACGCAAAAAAGGAATTAAACAGCCTTCACTGTCTAATTCCTTCTCGTTTTAATGAACTATTTTATTTTTTGCTTTTAGCAAATACGAATGCGCCACCTGTTAAGAACACTGCTGATAGAATCAGATATAAAGTTCCCATCGAAGTACCTGTATTTGGTAATTCGTCTTCTCCCGCTTTTGCTGGTGCTGCTTGTGCAACAGGCGCTGGAGATGGATCTTTAGCTTCTTTTGCATCTTTGTCTGCTGCTTGTTCTGATGTAGCAGCAAGAGGTGTTGCTAACACACGTGACTCAGTTGCTTCCGCATTTGTTTCTGTTGTTACAACTTTGTCTTCAACGGCATTTGTTAAAACAGCTGTTGATGCAGGAGCTTCTGTTGTTGTTACCGTTTCTGCAACTGTAGAACGTACCTCTGCCTCAGGAGTTGGTGTTGGTAGTTCAGTTGTATCTAGAAGAGCTCTTCTTCTACGAACACGACTTCTTGGAGCTTCTGTTGTCGCTGCTGTTGTAGTTGTAGGTTCCTCTGTCACTGTTGTTACTGCAGTTGTAGTTGGAGCCTCAGTCGTAGTAGTAGTTGTTGTAGGTGCAACTGTTGTCACTACGGGTGCTTCTGTTACCACTGGAGCTGAGGTTGTCACTACTGGAGCCTCTGTTGCTACAGGGGCAGATGTTGTTACTACTGGTGCTTCTGTCACTACAGG
>CAUQUY010000040.1:0-11897 GCA_963521405.1 uncultured Streptococcus sp. | reverse complement strand
GTTCAACAGTAGATACAACAATGCGTCCTGATGAAAAAGTAGAACGTGCACATATCGATACTAAAGATGTTCAATACTTATACAGCCAAGATGGCGTTGGAGTATTCATGGACTTAGAAACATACGAACAATACGAAATTCCTGAAGAAACAATCGAACAAGAATTAAAATACATCCTAGAAAACATGGAAGTTAAAATCCAATTCTACGGTTCAGAAGTAATCGGGGTTTCATTACCATCAACAGTTGTATTACAAGTTACTGAAACTCAACCATCAATTAAAGGTGCGACAGTTACAGGTTCTGGTAAACCAGCTACAATGGAAACAGGTTTAGTAGTTAACGTTCCAGACTTCATCGAAGCAGGAGAGTACTTAGAAGTTAACACTGCAGAAGGTACATACGTACGTCGTGCAACTAAATAATGATGAATCGAAATAAGGGTGAGCCAAGTGTTCATCCTTGTTTTTTTATAAAGGAGAAATGTGTATGCGGATTGCTGTGATGGCAGGAACACCTATGGACACGAAGCTCGGTGTTGATTTATTAAAGGAAAACGGATTCGATCAAACGATTTCCGTTCCGATTTCTAAAAATCCGGTCGAACAAACAACTTTTCAATCTTTAGAGGAAGAAGAAAGAGAGCAGTATATTAGAGGTGTGATTGATGGAATGAAAAAAGACATCGACGCTGTTTTTGTTTACTGTAATTCTCTCAGTTCAGTTGTAAATTTCGACAAACTACAAGAAGAATATAAACTCCCAATGATTACTCCGATGCAAATGTATCGAACACTTGCGGTAGAACATAATTATTTAGCCGTAATGGCAGCTAATTCTCATGGATTAACAGGGGTCGAAAACAATCTATATATTGCAAATCCTAATCTTAAGGTGTTTGGTGTGACGATGCTTGAACTTGTTAAAGCGATTGAGACTGGGAAACCACAAGAGGAGATCATTAAGCAATTTGACTTCCATAGTTTGTTCCATTATTTTGAAAGTACAGAGATTGAAGCTGTCGTACTAGGATGTACGCATTTTCCATATGTAAAGACAGAATTAGAGCAGCTCTCGAATATTCCAATTCTAGATGTGGGTGTCTATATGATTGACCGATTGAAGAGCCATATTCAGGAGGAAAATCATGATTTCAATTGAAAAGATGAGTTATTTCTTTCGGTATGACAAAGTTAAATATAAAAATCCAGTAAAATTTCCAGAAATTGCAGTAGAAATGGAACAGTTGAAGAAAGCTGGCCAAGATGCAAGACAGGAATTCACGAAGTTAACAGAAGTGTTTCAGAAGAACTTTAAGTCATTTCGCATGGACCGAGTTAGTCAATGGATTAATCAAGCTCAAGTGGCAAGACCCGCTTTTTGGAGATACTTTATTGAAGAGGGGCAAGATGAAGGAAATCCATCCTTTGCATTACGGTTGTTTTATAATGACGATAAATTGGGCGTATATGTAGAATTGAGTTTTATCGAACGTAAAATGAACGAACACTCTCTGAGGTTACAAAACAAAGTGTTGGAATGTGAACCTAATCGTGACATTCTATATGTAGCATCTGATTTTCAAAAGAATGCAACAGCTTATGAAGGAAACGTATCTAATAGAGATGAACTAATAAGAGCTATAAAAGAAGGAGAAATACGTAAAGTCATTTTAAGAAGACCAGTATTTCTTGAAAGGAACAAAGTCGGAATTGAAGAGGAACTTGCGGGCGCATTGAAGGAATTAATTCCGTTTTATGAAACCATTTATATGAATGAAGTAAATTAAAAGAGGTAGATGTAAAATCTACCTCTTATTGTATTTATAGAGTTCTTTAAGCTGGAGCAGGAGTACCTGGCTTTATAGTTACTTCTTCTTCAGATTCAGTTTGCTCTGTAGTTGTTTCTTCTGTAGTTTCCTCAGTGGTTGTTTCATCAGTTGTTGGACCTTCAGTAGTAGGTGTCTCTGTTGTAGGTGTTTCAGTTGTTCCACTTTCAGTAGTGACTGTTGTTGTTTCATCACCTTTAACAATGATATACCCAACATATTCATAACAATCAATTTCATCTACAGTAATTTCTTCTAATTGTGAAATAGAGACTACTTTAGTTTCACCGTTTAAGATTACTTGAGAAGCGTCTACAGATCCAACAAGGATGCTACCAGCTCCAATTACAAATAAAATAGTAACTAACTTTTTACCTTTATTTGATTTTAATAAAGCATAGGCTGCGCCTAACACAAGGATTCCAGCACCAAGTGTCACTAAACCTGTTGATGTTCCAGTGTTAGGAAGAGACGGTTTATCAACTGGACATCCCACTGTTTTGTAAACTAATTTTACAGAAGTAGTAGAGTTAACGACTCCTGTTGGTTTCCCAGAAATAATTAATTCTTTTTCAAAATTAGAAAGTGAAGCAATATCAACATTCGTGATATTCACTTGAGTCGTACCATCTGCGTAGGCAGTAGTGAAATTAGAAGCGAAAATTGCTGTTAAAAAAGCTAAAGAAATTAGCGCTACTAATTTTTTGAATGATTTCATAATAAATCCTTTCCTTTTTTATTCTTTTTATTTATGAAATTATAATGGAAATAATGAAAATTTGCAAAGGAATGTGAAATCATTATTTTTCCTTTCAAAGGAAAATATTGAAATAAAAACGGACAGCTAGAACAGCTGTCCGTTGTATTTTGTTTAAGGTGGAGATGGTGTCCCTGGGAGAACAGTTACCTCTGTCTCTGTTTGAGCAGTTGTCGTTTCCGCTTCGGTAGTTGTTGTTACAATTGTTGTAGTTTCAGTTGTTTCAGTAGTCTCAGTTGCTACAGTTTCTGAAGTTGTTGACTCAACAGTCGTCGTTTCTACAGTAGGTATAATGTAACCAACATACTCGTAGCACTCAATTTCTGGAATAGTAATATCATTCAAAGCTGAAATAGAAAACAGTTTAGTTTCACCAATTACTTCAATTGTCGAAGCTATTGCAGGAGTTGCTAGCGCAATACTTGTGCCACCTAATACGAAGAGTATGATTAATTTTCTTCCTTTAGAAGACTTAACTAAAAGTAAGCTAGAAACTAATAGCAGTGAACCGAAAATGATTGCTGCTAAGTTACTTGTAACCCCAGTATTTGGTAATGTTGGCTTTTCAACAAGACATGCTTTCTTCTTATAAACTAGTTTTACAGTAGCGTTCGAAGAAACCGATCCCGAAGGAGTACCATTTATCATATTGCTTAATTCAGTTGGGGTTAATGTATCTATATCCACCGTAGTTACATTAACAGTTTGACTTTCAGCAGCTTTTATAGAGCTGTTATAGAAAAAGAAGCCAAATAGGAAAACTGAAAGAAAAGCAAGTGTGAAATGTTTAAGCTTCATTTTGATGTTCCTTTCTATAAACTTATAGATTATTCTATAAAAAAATTATAAAGGAAAACCAAAAGACATTCAATATATAGTAGGAATGCCTTATCTACGGCAATAGTTGTAGTACAAAACCTTCAAAAAATCAGTCTAAAGTCCTAGTATTTTTATATTGACTTAATTTGACCAATGTGTTAAATTATAAATGTGGTTAGCACTCGTCTTAGTCAAGTGCTAAAGAGAGGTGACTATGATGTTAACCAATAGACAATTGCTAATCTTACAATTAATCATACAATTATATACGGAAACTTTGGAGCCGGTCGGGTCAAAGAAGTTGATGGAAGTTGCAGAATTACCATTTAGTTCAGCGACGATTCGTAACGAGATGATGAAGCTGGAAGAAATGGGCTATCTTGAAAAGAACCATACTTCTTCTGGGCGAGTTCCTTCTAATAAAGGATATCGTTACTACATCGACAATATTCTACCTAGACAAAAGCAACCTGTTTCTTTAAGCGTTCGAAATCAAATTCGAGAAGTTTTCCAACAGTCAACATTGGAGATTCAAGATGTATTTCGTTTATCTGCTGACATACTAGCAACATTAACGAACTACACCGCAATTTCTTTTGGACCAGAAGTGAAAACTGCGACATTATCGGGATTTAGACTTGTTCGTTTAAATCCAAATCAAGTGATGGCAATCATAGTCATCAGTAATGGTTTGGTTGAAAATAAAGTCTATACAGTTCCGGGAGGTATTGACGATAGTGATTTAGAGAAAGTGGTTCGCATCATCAATGATGAATTAATCGGAGTACCGCTGGATATCGTTGCAAAACGATTAAAGACAGACCTTCCAATTCTTATGAATCGCTATATGAATTCACAAATTCAAATCGTCAAAGTGATTCAAGAAATGATGAATCGTTTCGAAAATGATCGGATGCATGTTGCTGGAAGAAGGTATTTGTTAAATTACTTTGATCATCACGCTAATGTGGATCAACTCAAAGGTATTTATCAATTGATGGATGATCAATCGAAGTTACATCAACTTGTAACGAATGATCATCAAGATATTCAAATTAGGCTCGGCTCAGAAATGGATCATCCGTTACTTGGTGACTTTAGTTTGGTAACAGCTAGTTACGAAACTCCAAACCAAGATCCAGGAATGATGGCACTTCTTGGACCAAAGAATATGCCGTATTCGAATGTATTATCAATTGTAAAAGGACTCAGGGAAGAGTTAGCAACCACGATAGAAGATTATTATCGTAACTTATAGAGTAAGGAGATGAAATCTTGGAAACAAATGAACAAAACAATAAAGAAGAATTAAAAGAAGAAAAAATTGTTGCAGATGAAGCTCCTCAAGAAGAAGTTACTGAAGAAACCAAAACAGAACTTACGAATGAAGAGAAATTACAACAAGAAGTAGAGAAGTTGAACGATCAAGTATATCGACTCTCTGCTGAAATCTCGAATATCCAAAAGAGAAATGCAAAAGAAAGACAAGATGCTGCAAAATATCGCAGTCAAAGTCTTGCACAAAACTTATTAAATGTGATTGATAACCTTGAGAGAGCAATTGCTTCTCCAAGTGAATCAGAAGAAGCTCAAAACCTTAAAAAAGGGGTTGAGATGGTGTATGAAGGTTTTCTTTATGCACTAAAAGAAGAAGGTATCGAGGAAATCGAAGCCTTAAACCAACCATTTGATCCAACTTTACATCACGCTGTTCAAACCGTTCCTGCTGAGGAAGGGCAAGAAGCAGACCAAGTGGTGCAAGTGTATCAAAAAGGATACAAATTAAAAGATCGCGTATTACGACCAGCAATGGTCATCGTCTCACAATAAGAAGACGGAACTGAAAACAATATTATTAAACAATAGGAGTGAATAAAATATGAGTAAAATTATTGGTATTGACTTAGGAACAACAAACTCAGCAGTAGCTGTTTTAGAAGGTAACGAAGCAAAAATTATTGCAAACCCAGAAGGAAACCGTACAACACCATCTGTTGTAGCGTTCAAAAATGGAGAAATTCAAGTAGGTGAAGTTGCAAAACGTCAAGCTGTAACAAACCCAAATACAATTTCATCAATCAAACGTCATATGGGCGAAACAGGATATAAAGTTGAAATCGAAGGCAAATCTTATACACCTCAAGAAATTTCAGCAATGATTCTACAATACTTAAAAGGCTATGCTGAAGAATACCTTGGAGAAAAAGTTGAAAAAGCAGTTATTACTGTACCTGCATACTTCAACGACGCACAACGTCAAGCAACTAAAGACGCTGGTCGTATCGCTGGTTTAGAAGTCGAACGTATCGTTAACGAACCAACTGCAGCAGCTCTTGCATATGGTTTAGACAAAGTTGACCACGAAGAAAAAATCTTAGTATTTGACCTTGGTGGTGGTACATTCGACGTATCAATCCTTGAATTAGGAGACGGTGTATTCGATGTATTATCAACAGCTGGTGATAACCATCTTGGTGGGGATGACTTCGACCAAAAAATCATTGATTTCTTAGTAGAAGAATTCCAACGTGATAACGGCATTGATTTATCAAGCGATAAAATGGCAATGCAACGTTTGAAAGATGCTGCTGAAAAAGCTAAAAAAGACTTATCAGGTGTATCTCAAACTCAAATCAGCTTACCATTCATCTCTGCTGGAGCAGCTGGTCCATTACACTTAGAAGTAACATTAACTCGTGCTAAATTTGATCAATTAACTCATGATTTAGTAGAACGTACAAAAGAACCAGTTCGTCGTGCATTAGCTGACGCAGGTTTAACAGCTTCAGATATCGACCAAGTATTATTAGTTGGTGGATCAACTCGTATTCCAGCAGTTGTTGAAGCTGTTCGTAACGAAACTGGTAAAGAACCTAACAAATCAGTAAACCCAGACGAAGTAGTAGCGATGGGTGCTGCAATCCAAGGTGGGGTTATCTCTGGTGATGTGAAAGATATCGTATTATTAGACGTAACACCATTATCACTTGGTATTGAAACAATGGGTGGTGTGTTCACTAAATTAATCGATCGTAACACTACAATCCCAACAAGCAAATCACAAGTATTCTCAACTGCAGCGGATAACCAACCAGCAGTAGACGTACACGTATTACAAGGTGAACGTCCAATGGCAGCGGACAACAAGACTTTAGGTCGCTTCCAATTAACAGATATTCCAGCTGCTCCTCGTGGTGTGCCTCAAATCGAAGTAACATTCGATATCGATAAAAACGGTATTGTAAATGTTCGTGCTAAAGATTTAGGAACTGGTAAAGAACAAGCTATTACAATCAAATCTTCTTCTGGTTTATCTGATGAAGAAATCGAACGTATGGTGAAAGATGCAGAAGCAAATGCTGAAGCAGATAAAAAACGTAAAGAAGAAGTAGATTTACGTAACGAAGTTGACCAATTAATCTTCACTGTTGATAAAACATTGAAAGATTTAGAAGGTAAAGTAGATGCTAGCGACGTTCAAAAAGCAGAAGCAGCTCGTGATGAATTAAAAGCAGCTGTTGAAGCAAATGACTTAGAAGCAATGAAAGTAAAACGTGATGCTTTAAATGAAGTGGTACAAAACTTAACTGTAAAACTTTATGAACAAGCAGCTGCAGCTCAACAAGCAGCAGGCGCTTCACAAGAAGGCCCAACAGAACAAGCATCTTCAAATAACGATGGCGTTGTAGACGCTGACTTCGAAGAAGTAGACTAATATTTGCTAAAATGATAGGGTGTAAGACTACTTAGTGGCCTTACGCCCATATCCTTTGTAAACTATGAAAGAAAAGGAGGGGCAATTCAGTGGCCAAAAGAGATTTATATGAAATTTTAGGCGTATCCAAAGATGCCTCTGAAGCAGATATTAAGAAAGCTTATCGTAAATTATCAAAGAAATACCATCCAGATATTAATAAAGAACCTGGAGCAGACGAAAAGTTTAAAGAAATCGCTGAAGCTTATGAAATTTTAGGAGATGCACAAAAGCGTGCAGCGTATGACCAATACGGACATGCTTCTTACGATCCAAATTCTGGATTCAGTGGAGGCGGATTCGGTGGTGGATTTGAAGGGTTCGGCGGGTTCGACGGTTTTGGCGGTAGTGGAAACTTTACTGGCGGATTCGAAGATATTTTTAGTAGTTTCTTCGGTGGTGGAGGTAGTCGTGCAGATCGTGCGAATATGCCACGTCAAGGGGCCGATCTTCAATATGTCATGGATTTAACATTTGAAGAAGCCATCTTTGGTAAAGAAGAAACCATTCATTATCACCGCAGCGACGAATGTCAAACCTGTCATGGTACTGGTGCAAAACCTGGTACGCATCCTACAACATGTTCAAAATGTCATGGTGCAGGTGTGATTAACGTTGAAAGAAATACACCATTCGGTCGTATGATGAGCCAAACAACCTGTGATGTGTGTCATGGTACGGGACAAGAAATTAAAGAAAAATGTCCAACCTGTCACGGTCATGGTCAAGTAGATGAAACTCATAAAGTGAAAGTAAAAGTCCCTGCTGGGGTTGAAGATGGAAATCAAATGCGTCTTCAAGGCCAAGGGGAAGTTGGTTTCAATGGTGGCCCTTATGGTGACCTCTATGTCATCTTCCGTGTTGGACAAAGTAAGACATTTAAGCGTCAAGGAGCAGATATTTACTATCAACTTCATGTAAACTTTGCTCAAGCGGCTCTTGGTGACGAAGTGGATGTTCCAACTGTTCACGGTAAAGTGAAATTAAAAGTCCCTGCTGGAACACAATCAGGAACAATTTTACGTTTACGTGGAAAAGGTGCTCCAAAACTTCGCGGAACAGGAAACGGTGACCAACATGTAGAAGTCATCGTAGACACTCCTAAGAAACTGACAGATAAGCAAAAACAAGCGTTACAAGTATTTGCTAGTGAGGCAGGAACGGACCTTCATAATGGAGAAGAGAACTTCTTCGACAAAATGAAGAATGCCTTTAAAGATACATTTGAATAAATAGAAAAAGAACTTAGCATTTGGTTGCTAAGTTCTTTTTTACTTTATTTAGAAGTAACAGCAAGGCGACGAATAATTCCTTCGTGCTCAGGATATTTCTCTAATAATTCGTCTTGTGTATAGAGTTTGAAGTCTTCGTATTCAAAACCAGGAGTAACGCTACAACTCACAATCGCAAAGTCTTCTTCGTTGTCCGATTCAATAGTAGATCCAAAGATGACTCCAGCAGGAACTGTAAATTGGAGCTTTTGTCCGTTTCCAGGTCCAATCTCAACCGCTACATATGTACCATCTGGATGAATCATATGCACGGTAAGCGCATGACCGAAGTGATAGTACCAAATCTCATCAGAAGAAAGTAAATGGAAATGAGATGGGTTTTGATTCGTTAATAAAAACAGAATAGAGGTGGAGAGTGCACGGATACGATTATCTGGTAATTCTACTGTTTCAATCGCTTTATAAGTCTGACGGAAATAACCACCTTCCACATGTGGTTCTAAGTCTAATTCTTTAATCCATTCTTCTTTCGTTTTCATAGGAGACCTCCAGTCATTATTTTCTATTATTATAGCGTAACTTTTTCTACTTGTGAATTGTTGATAGAACGGTAATTATGCTATACTAGTACTATTGGAAAAGAAAGGAGAAGAGTCATGAAAGATAATATCGCTTTAATTGTTTCTAATAAAGACGTTAAGAAAATTAGAGAGCTTTTTAATGAGAATTATCCAATTGATATCGCCTTGGCGTTAGAAGAAGTCGATGATGATGTTTTAAAGAATTTCATGTTCTCTATCTCAAATACCAGATTAGCTTCAATCTTAGAAGTTGCTGAACCTGAATTCCAATTACGAATGCTTGAGAAACTCCCATTTAGACGGGTAGCTTTACTATTCCAACAAATGTCAAACGATGATGTCGTGGATATTTTAGGAAATTTACCTGTTGGAATCCGTAAACGTTACATCAATATGATGAAACAAAGTTCTCAAGATGATATCCAAACGATGTTAAATTACGCTCCGGATACTGCCGGAGGGATTATGACCACTGAGTACATTACGGTAAAAGAACACTTAACCGTTGAAGAAACATTATCTAAATTAAGAGAGATTTCTCCAAACTCAGAAGTCATTAACATTATTTTTGTGACGAGTTTACAACGGAAATTAATCGGTTGGATTGATATTCGCGATCTATTTACACACGATTTAGACGAGAGTTTACATGACGTGATGCATACGAATATCATCTCTGTTTTACCAGAAGAAGACCAAGAAGAAGTGGCTCGTATTTCAACGAAGTACGACTTATCTGTTGTACCTGTAGTCAATAAGCAAAATGTGTTACTTGGGATCATCACCATCGATGATATCGTTCACGTCTTGCAAGAAGAGCACCACGAAGATATGTTATTAATCAGCGGGGTTGAAGGAACAGAACGAATCGGTGGACCTTTTAATGAATCGATTCGAAAACGGACACCTTGGCTATTGATTAACTTGATAACTGCCTTTATGGCGAGTGCAGTTGTCGGTTTATTCCAAGATACCATCGAACAAGTGGTAGTTCTTGCGGTCGCAATGCCAATTATTACTGGGATGGGTGGAAACTCAGCCTCTCAAACATTAGCACTCGTTATCCAAGAGGTAGCGATTGGACAATTAACGTGGGAAAAAGACAAGAAGTATGTATTAAATGAAATTTGGCTTGGATTAGTCAACGGAATTATCACAGGGATTTTTGCAGCGATTGCGCTCTACATCCCATATCAAAACTTTTTCTTATCGATTATCGTCATTTTAGCGATGGCGATGAACTTAATGGTAGGGGCGTTCTTCGGATTCTTCGTACCTTTACTTTTGAAGAAACTAAATCTAGACCCAGCCATTTCATCAACGATTTTTGTAACAACAGCAACAGATGTATTAGGATTCTTTATTTTCTTATACTTAGCTGAATTGTTCTTGCCATTATTATTGTAGTTTGATAGAATGATTTGAATTTTAATGTAGTAGTGTATTAAGGAGTTATTCATGAATTTAGAAGAAATGAAAGAAAGACAGAAGCGCATTCGAAACTTCTCGATTATTGCGCATATCGACCATGGGAAATCAACGTTGGCCGATCGTATTTTGCAAGCGACTGATACTGTTGCTGACCGCGAAATGCAAGACCAATTATTAGACTCAATGGATCTTGAAAGAGAACGTGGGATTACAATTAAATTAAACGCCGTTGAATTAACATATGATGCAAAAGACGGTACGGAATATATTTTCCACTTAATCGACACTCCAGGTCACGTGGACTTCTCTTATGAAGTATCACGAAGTTTAGCAGCCTGTGAAGGTGCGATTCTTGTCGTAGATGCTGCTCAAGGGATTGAAGCACAAACATTAGCGAATGTGTATTTAGCCATCGATAACGACTTAGAAATCATACCAGTTATCAATAAGATTGACCTTCCTGCAGCGGACCCAGAACGTGTTCGTACGGAAATAGAAGATGTTATTGGAATTGATGCAAGTGATGCTGTTCTTGCCAGTGCTAAAGTTGGGATTGGGATTCCAGAAATCTTAGAACAAATTGTAGAAAAGGTTCCTGCACCAACTGGAGACTTAGAAGCACCATTACAAGCGCTGATTTTTGACTCAGTCTATGATGCGTATCGTGGGGTTGTCTTAAATGTCCGTATTCAAAACGGTATTGTTAAACCTGGCGATAAGATTCAATTAATGAGTAATGGAAAGACTTTTGATGTAGTGGATGTCGGTATTTTCTCTCCAAAACCAATTAGTCGAGATTATTTAATGGTTGGGGATGTTGGTTATATTACCGCCTCGATTAAGACAATCCAAGATACTCGTGTGGGGGATACTGTTACTTTAGCGAACAACCCTGCAGCTGAACCGTTAGACGGATACCGTAAAATGAATCCGATGGTGTACTGCGGTTTATATCCAATCGATTCTTCAAAATATAACGACTTACGTGATGCATTAGAAAAATTACAATTAAACGATGCGGCGCTTCAATTCGAAGCAGAAACTTCTCAAGCGCTCGGATTTGGTTTCCGTTGTGGATTCTTAGGATTACTCCATATGGACGTTATTCAAGAACGTTTAGAGCGTGAATTTGACTTAGATTTGATTACAACTGCTCCGTCTGTAATTTATCATGTACAGAAAACTGACGGTACAGAAGTGGTGGTTTCAAACCCTGCTGAAATGCCAGACCAATCTAGTGTACAATCGATCGAAGAGCCTTACGTAAAAGCATCTATCATGGTACCAAATGAATACGTAGGTAGTGTTATGGATATTTGCCAACGTAAACGTGGAATGTTTGTGACAATGGATTACTTAGATGAATATCGTGTAAACGTGATTTACGAAATGCCACTTTCAGAAATCATCTTCGATTTCTTTGATTCATTAAAATCAAGCACAAAAGGCTATGCTTCTCTTGATTACGATTTAATCGGATACCGTGCAAGCAACC
>CAUQUY010000039.1:0-11956 GCA_963521405.1 uncultured Streptococcus sp. | reverse complement strand
ACCTACACCCATTAATACTTCGATTAGACGGCGTCCTTTTCCTTTTGCTGTAATAACATGGTTTAAGGCTGCATTTGGCGAAGAACCTGTTTTAAATCCATCTACATCAAAATATCCTTGAGGCATTCCATTTGCAAGTTGATTCAATGTATAGAACGTTTCTTCTACAGGAGTTCCTTCCATCGTTGTGACAGCAGGCTCTCGTGTAATTTCAAGAAATTCAGGATAGTTCTTTAAGAAGTAATATGCCAATATTGCTAAATCGCGTGCTGTTGTTTGGTTGTACTCATCAGGCACGCCTTCAACAACATATAATCCACGAAACGCTGAAACTACAGCTCCACTTGGATTATAGAATTTGGAATTTGTCATTCCTAATTCTTTCGCTTTATCATTCATCATCTTAATGTATTCTTCGTTTGATTTACTAATCGCGTGTGATAACATCACTGTCGCAACGTTAGAGGAAGGATACATCATCAGATAAAGTAAATCGCGCACTGGATATTCAATCCCTGCTCTGATTTGGTTATTACTAATATCATCGATAGTAGAAATAGCTCTATCTTCTTCTGTTGCTGTAATTTTAGTATCTAATGTGAGCTTGCCTGCTTTAATCGCATCATACACAAGATACGCTGTCATTAATTTAGTTGTACTCGCTGGATCCCATGGTTTATCAATATTATCACCATAAAGAATTTGACCAGTCTCAGCATCGACTAAAATAGCCCCTTCAGGTTTGTAGTATTCACTGACATCATACCCATAACGAGCTGTAATCTCGAAAATATCTTCTTCAATCGGAAGTTCTTTCGACGTTGTTGTTGTCGTTGTTTGCTCTGTTGTCTCAGTGGCTTCTGTTGTTTCTGGAGCCTCTGTTTGTTCAACAACAGTAGTTCCTTCTCCCGGTTCTTGTGTGGTTTCTTCAGCAGCAATTGGCGCTAAAGCAGAAAGTGCGAATGCACAGGTCATTAATCCCAAAAGAAACTTAAATTTACGTTTTTCCATTCCTATCCTCCTTATAATTCAATTTATTTTACAAAGAAATTCTTAAGATTTCAAATAGAAAGAAGCAAATTCGTAACATTTTTGTAATCTTTACGAAATTTGCTTCCAACTTTTTTCAACATTATTCATTAAATTATTAAGACGTTCCACTCTTCTTTCTAGTATTGAGAAAATTAAAACATGCTCATCATCTAACTCAATCGTGCCAAGTACAATCCCTGCTTGTTGTAGCTTAGATGCAGCACACTCTAAATACTCCGATACCAAACAGTCTACAGAGCATGTTTGAAGCTCTTGTAATGCGATTCCCTTTAACAGCTTTAATCTTGGGAGCTTGCTAGCTAATGTACTCGCATTATCTCTCCAATAAATTTGAGTCGCATAAGCTTCTTTTTCCAGCGTTAAAAGCATTAACAACCAGTAATCATCTTGTGCTTGTTCTAAAAGTTCAGCATATTCGTCATTCCAACTCTGATCATCTTCGCGTAATTCTTCAATCAACAAATCAGGATTATCAAAATAATTCTCTAAAAGTTCTCTGATGCGCTCACTATGACCAGTAATAATATCGGCAATTTGATGATAGGCCTCTTCATCAGAATCACTATCTACTTCTACAGACTCACTATAAAACGTCTCTTCCATTTCGAAATCGTCTTTTTGTTTATTTTTTCGATTAAATAACCACATAGGTTGTGCCTCACTTTGACTGAGTTCTTTTCCATAGTATATCAAACATATTCCGAAGAATAAATACGAAAAACTAAAAAGCAGAAAGATTTCTCCTTCTGCTCGTTAATTATTCTAAATTGAATCTCCGTTAAAAATTGAGTTTTTAACGATAACATAATCTACTTTACGGATGGCTTCAATATCTTTACCACCTGCATATGAGATTGATGATTGTAAGTCTTGTTGCATTTCGATAAGAGTATCTTCTAAAGAACCTTTATAAGGAACAACAATTTTCTTACCTTCAACATTTTTACGTTCGCCTTTTTGGAATTCTGACGCACTACCAAAGTATTCTTTAAACATTTGGCCATTCACTTCGACAGTCTTACCTGGAGACTCTTCATGTCCAGCAAATAATGATCCAATCATGACCATAGTAGCACCAAAACGAATGGATTTAGCAATATCTCCGTGAGTACGGATTCCACCATCCGCAATCAATGGTTTACGTGCAGCTTTTGAGCACCAACGAAGTGCAGCTAATTGCCAACCACCAGTACCAAAACCTGTCTTAATTTTAGTAATACATACTTTACCGGGTCCAATCCCTACTTTAGTAGCATCAGCACCAGCATTCTCTAACTCACGAACGGCTTCCGGAGTCCCTACGTTACCTGCGATTACAAACGACTCTGGTAAATGTTTTTTAATATGCTTAATCATGTCAATCACTGAATTAGAATGACCATGTGCGATATCAATTGTAATGTAATCAGGAACAAGTCCATTTTCTTTCAATTCTACAATAAAATCATATTCTTGAGGTTTTACACCAACACTAATTGATGAGATTAATCCACGTTCTTTCATTCGTTTTACAAATGGTAAACGGCTAGCTTCATCAAAGCGGTGCATAATATAGAAATATCCGTTTTCTGCTAAAAATTCAGCAACAGATTCATCAATAACGGTTTGCATATTTGCAGGAACCACTGGTAATTTAAAGGTGTGTTTCCCTAATTTAACCGTAGTATCACACTCCGAACGACTATTTACAATACATTTATTTGGGATTAATTGAATATCCTCATAATCGAATGCATTTAATTCAAACATTTAACATCCTCCTAATTCGTTAATGCGTACTTATGTAGTATACATGAATTCTCATGAAAAATCATTAAATTGTTTTCAGAATCTTTCAAATACTTCTACATTTAATACAAACAAAAAAGCCTAGGCGAACCTAGGCTATAAAAGTATTGATTAGTCTTTTCTGCTTCCGAATAAACGTAAGATATCTAAGAAGATATTGATGAAGTCAAGGTATAATTCTAATGCACCTAGAATTGCAATCCCTTCTAATGCTGATTGTCCTTCGTAGTAGTTATACATATTTTTTAGTTTTTGAGTATCGTACATTGTTAACACGGTGAAAATGACCAATGAGATACCAGACATGATTAATTCAACTAATGAACTATGGAAGAAGAACAAGTTAATCAAGCTAGCAATGATTAATCCTAATAAAGCTCCCATTGCTTGACGACCAAAGCTTGTTAAATCTTTCTTCGTTGTAAATCCAACGATTGATAAACCTACGAATAATGCACAAGTAGAAATAAACGCTTGTACGATACTTCCTAACTCATAAACTTGTGCTACTATGAAGAATGTAAATCCTGTTAATGTTGCATATAAACAATATGAAACAATATAACGAATTGGTCTACCAAGTTCTTCATAATTTGGACGCATTACAAATACAAGTACTAATTGCGCAATAATGATAATCCACATTCCGTATCCCTTAGTCGTTACCATGAAATTGAAGAATGCACTATAAAGCGCTGGAACTGTACTGAATAGGTAAGCAACTAAAGCAGAAATTGCTAGTCCTCCAAACATCCAAGCATACACTTTCATAAAAAATTGATTTCTTCCAGCAATACTGGATTCAACACTATAATGATTATTTTCCATTATTTCGCCTCATTTCAAATTTTATTATAGATATATTATAGCATATCTTTTACTAAACCGTAAATAAATTGTTCTGGTTCAAACGGTTGTAAATCGTCCATTTGCTCCCCTAATCCGATAAACTTCACTGGAATGTTTAATTCATGACGAATTGAGAGGATTACCCCACCTTTTGCAGTTCCGTCTAATTTCGTTAAGATGAGCCCTGTAATGTTAATCGTCTCACCGAATTGTTTCGCCTGAACAAGAGCATTTTGGCCAGTTGTTGCATCTAATACTAATAATGTTTCATCTGCACCTGTTTCAATTTCACGAGAGATAATACGATTCATCTTCTCTAACTCTTTCATCAAGTTCACTTTGTTTTGAAGACGACCAGCTGTATCGATTAATAAGTAATCGAAGTTTTCTTCTTTAGCTTTCTTAATCGCATCAAATACAACAGATGATGGATCTCCACCTTCACGCCCTGATACAACAGGAACTCCTACACGTTCACCCCATACTTCCAATTGTTGAATCGCACCAGCACGGAACGTATCTCCAGCAGCGAGTAATACTTTATTGCCTTCTTGTTTTAATCTCCAAGCGATTTTACCGATTGTAGTTGTTTTACCAACTCCATTCACGCCGACAAACATTAATACGGTTGGGCGACCTTCCGCTTTCTTCAATGCAGATAAGTTGTCTTCCCCTTTTTCGTAAATATCGACCATCTTCTCAATGATGACCTCTTTTACTTGGCCTGAAGTCGTTGCATTTTGCAGACGAACTTCATCACGTAAGGCGTCTGTAATGGCTAATGTCATTTCAAAACCAACGTCTGATGAAATAAATGTTTCTTCTAAATCTTCAAAGAAGTCTTCGTCGATTTCTCTGAAGTCTGCTAGGAATTCGTTTAGTCGATCTGAGAAACTACGACGTGTTTTCTCCATCCCTTTGTCATATTTCTCAATGACAATCGACTCTTTCGTCTCCTCATGTTTAATGACTTCATCTTCACCGGTAAAGGCACGTTTAATTCGATCAAATAATCCCATGTTTTCCCCTCACTTTACGCTTGTTTATTCATTTCTAAAATATGGTAAATGGCTTGCGCAACACCAGATTCTTCATTTGTCGCTGTCACATATTTTGCCACTTCTTTGACTTCTTTTGAGCCATTGCCCATGGCTACTGGATAACCAACAACCGTTAACATCGGCAAGTCATTTTCCTCGTCACCACATGCTGCCATTTCATCTAGCGAGATTCCTAGAATTTCTCCTAACATTTTTAAGCCATTCCCTTTTGAAACATGTTTTGGAACAACCTCTAATAAAAATGTTCTCGACTTCATACAGTTGAAGTGTTCGAAGAATTCTTGTGGTAATTTTGCAATTCCTTCATCCAGAATTCCTTGTTCGATACAAAGAACGGCTTTGTTAAAGATATGTCCTTCTTCGAAATCTTCCGGATTCTTTTGTTCAAACGTAATTGGATGTGGTAATGTGTTATAAATTGACGGACGTCCTTCTGGAGGCGTTGGCTCATAAGCTCTCACAGTATCAATCATCACTAATGGAAGCCCCACTTTTGTGACTTCTTCATGGCAATACTTCATATCTTCAACAGTATGTCCTGTGTCATAAACGATTTCTCCATGTTTTGTTTTTTGAATCAAACCACCATTAAAGTTAATCGCGTAATCGTCATCTCCCATTAAGTCTAATTCTTCAAGTAAGTGAACGATACTTACAATTGGTCGACCAGTACAAAGAACCACTTTAATCCCATTTTCTTTAGCCAATTTAATGGCTTTTTTATTCTCTTCTGTTATTTTCTTTTCACCAGTTAATAATGTTCCATCTAAATCTAGTGCAATTAGTTTAATCAACTATAAAACTCCTTTAAGCATTTCTGCTTTCATTATACGCTCATTGTACGTATCTAGTATATTATACCACAAAACACATCATTTCGTATTGAAAAATAAGAGGCAGCACGCATTTGCCACCTCTTATTTCCTATTTAGCTTCTTCTAATTCATCGAAGTCTTCAAACTTAACTGAAGCTAGTTTTGAGACCCCTGATTCTTGCATAGTTACTCCATACAACACATCGGCTTCTTCCATCGTACCACGACGGTGAGTAATCACAATGAACTGCGTACGGTTTGTAAATTCTTTTAGGTAACGACCATAACGAGCTACGTTAGCCTCATCCAGTGCTGCTTCAACCTCATCGAGTAAGCAGAACGGAACTGGCTTCACTTCTAAGATTGCAAATAGTAATGCAATCGCCGTAAAGGCACGTTCTCCACCAGAAAGAAGACTTAATGATTGAAGCTTTTTACCAGGTGGTTGAGCAATAATTTCAATCCCTGTTTCGAGTAAGTTATCCGGATCAGTCAACTCAAGCGTTGCACGACCTCCACCAAATAAGCGAGGGAATGTGCGCTCAAATTGAGTACTTACGGCATCAAATGTTGTCTTGAATCTAGTTGTTACTTCCTCGTCCATCTCCGTGATTGTTTCTTCCAACGTTTGTTTGGCTTCTAGTAAATCTTGTTGTTGCGCTGTTAAGAATGTGAAACGTTCTTGTACAGCTTCAAACTCCTCAATCGCCAACAAGTTTACAGCACCCATTTGTTCAATTTGTTGTTTCAAACTACGAACCAGTTTTGAAGCTTCTTCAATCGACATATCGAGTGTTGTTTTAGCAATCGCTGCTTCAAACGTTAATTCGTATTCTTCGCTCAAATACGTTAATTTTTGGTCAATTGAGATTTCGAAACGGTTCGCTTTTGTTTCTAATCGAGTTTGATTCTTCAATTGTTCTTGTAATTGATGTTGTGCTTGCGTACGAGCTGCTTCAGACTGCTTCACATGGATTTCTAAAGCTGCACGTTCTTCACGCAACTCTTTAATGAGGGCATCCAATTCATCTACTTGACCTTTTAACGCGTCAAATTCTTCTTGGATTTTCGCGTAAATGGCCTCATCTTCCTCTTGATTACGAGATTGTTCAGATTTCTTAGAGTGTAATAGTTCAATTTGATCTTCTAAACGTGTTTTTTGTAGTTTCTTTTGATGAATTTCACGTTTTTCTTGGTTAAATTGTTCTTGTACACGAGCGCGATTCGTCCCAAGTTCTTGCAATTCTTTTTGCTTCTCCTGGATTTGTTGAGATTTATCTTCATTCGATAATTGAAGATAATCCAATTCTTTTTTCAACGCTTTATTCGCCTTCTGTAAAGCTGCTAATTTTTCATGATTCTCAACGTATTGTTCTTCTAATTGCTCATACGCCTCAATCAATTCATCCATCTCAAATTGATTTGCTTGTTGAATACGCTCATGTTTTTGAACTTCTTCAAGCGCAAATTTTGATTGAAACTCTAATTGATTGAGTTCTTGTTCGAGTCGAATATAAGTTGAGTTAATTTCACGATACTCTTCTTCTAGTTTATTCTTTTCAGCGGTCACTTTTTGGAATTGTGCCGATAATTGTTCATATTCAGCTTTAGATTGTTCGAATTGCTTCGTCACTGTTTCTAGTTGACTGTTACGACGAACGAGTGATTGTTGGCCAGAGTTCTTAGAAGCTCCCCCTGTCATCGAACCACCAGCATTGACTACGTCTCCTTCAAGTGAAACTAAACGATAACGATAACCCAGTTGCTTCGCCAATTGTTGAGCTACTTCTAATGTTGTGGTTACAAGTGTTGTTCCAAGTAAGTTTTTAATAATAGAAGTATATTTCTTGTCTGTTAAAACGAGTTCACTAGCAATTCCGATAAAACCATCGACTTTTTTCGCTTGATTTAGAACTGTATCTGGTACTTGTTTTTCTTTAATAATCGATAATGGTAAAAACGTTGCACGTCCTAGACGATTGGTTTTTAAATAGGTAATCGCTTTGGCAGCAGCCTTCTCATCCGTTACAACGATATGTTGGCTCGTTGCTCCTAGAGCAATATCAATTGCTGTCGTTAATTTCTCATCTACACGAATCAGTTCCGCTACAGAATTCACTACCCCTGGCAATTCCGATTTGTGTTTAAGAACTTCACGAACCCCTTGATAGTATCCAGCATAGTCTTCAGAAACTTGTTTTAAACTTCGAACGGTTGCTTGTAATTGTTGAAGGTGACGCTCTTTTTCCATCCCTTCGCTAGAAAGAGTTGCATGTTTCTCATTCACTTTTGCTAATTTGTCTCTAAGCTTTGAAAGTTGTTTTTCAGAAGCGTCCTCTTCCTTAGTGAGTTCTTCAATTTTTTCCACAAAATGATTTGCCTTTTCTTCTAAAGCACGATGTTCTTCATCAAAAGAATCAAAACGCTCTGTCATTTTTTCTTGAGTGTTTTGGTTTACTTCCATCGCCTTCTCAAGGTTCTTCTCTTGGTTGAGTAAACGTGAGATTTCTTGTAATTGCTCAATATAACGATTTTGAAGTTCTTTAACGCTTTCCTCGTTACTTTGACTTAATTGGTCTAATTCTTCGACTAATTGGCTCCAAGCCTCTTCTACGTTCTTTAATTCAACCTTACGCTCGACTTGATTCTTTTCAAGAAGAGCTAATTTTTCTTCCACTTCTTCTAACTCACGAAGCGCGGCAGCTAATGCTTCTTGATTTTCCTCATCGCTACGTTCCGCAAATTGACGACGTTGCTCAAAGACTTTACGTTGACCATCCAATTGTTCGACTTTTTGAATTAATTCCACGTATTCTTCTTGCTTGGCATCGAGTTCTTCATTACGGGCTTCAAGTTTTACTTGGTTTTCCTCAATATCCACTTGAAGACTTTCTAATAGCGCTTCTGTTTGCGCTAATTGCTCTTGCAGTTGTTCTACTTCTTGAAGAGCTACTTTCCACTGAGCGTTCAGTGTTTCGATTTCTACTGCTAAAAGAGCTGTTTCGACATCTTCTAACTGTTCTTTCTTAGAAACGTACGCAATCGCCTTTTCGCGTTGTTCTTCCAGTGGCGCTAATTGGCCTTCAATCTCATGAAGAATATCTTCCACACGATTTAAGTGATCTTGTGTTTGATTCAATTTACGTTGCGCTTGATTTTTACGGTCTTTGTATTTTAATACTCCAGCCGCTTCTTCGATAATCATTCGACGTTCTTCAGGCTTTTCGTTAAAGATTTGCTCTACTTTCCCTTGCGAAATCAAAGCAAACGAGTCTTTCCCTAATCCTGAGTCCATCATTAAGTCAGTAATGTCTTTTAAACGAACTGGTTTCTTGTTAATTAAGAAGTCACTTGCCCCATTACGATTCAAACGACGCGTTAACACGACTTGTGTTTGATCCGTTGCCAACACTTTGTCTTCGTTATTGATATACAGATTAACTTCGGCAATATTCACTGGTTTTCTTGTTTGAGAACCTGCGAAAATAACGTCATCCATCCGTTTCCCACGTAAACTCTTAGCCGATTGTTCCCCAAGAACCCATTTAATCGCTTCAGAAAGATTAGACTTTCCACTACCATTAGGCCCTACAACCGCAGTCACGCCTTTATCGAATTCAATTGTTGTCTTATCGGCAAATGATTTAAATCCCGACATTTCAATTTTTTCTAATTGCATGCTTTAATCCTTTCTTTCTATGAAAGTGAACTGTTCGTCAGTTCTTCCATAGTCAATTTTGCGGCCAGTTGTTCGGCTGCCTTTTTCGTTTTACCGCTAGCAGTTTTGTATTTCTTCCCATCCACGGTTACTTGAACAGTAAATACTTTATCATGCGAAGGTCCTTCTTCTTTAATTAATTCATAACGAATATGAACTGTCCCATTTTTTTGTAAATACTCTTGTAATTCAGTTTTGAAATCAGTAATCAGTTCATAACGTCCATTTTTAATTTTAGGAACAATCACTTGGTCTAAGAAGCGTTGTACTTCTTCCATCCCTTTATCAAGGTAGAGAGCGCCAATAAATGCCTCGAACACATCACATAAAACGGCTGGTTTTTCACGCCCACCGCTTAGTGTCTCTCCTTTTCCAAGTAATAAATACTCATTCAAAGAACATTCCTTTGCAAGCATTGATAAGCTATCTTCGCAAACAATTTGTGCTCTTAGTTTTGTTAATTGTCCTTCTTTAAAATGAGGAAATTGTCTAAAAAGCCAATCTGAAATATTGAGTTCTAAAACGGCATCTCCAAGAAACTCGATGCGCTCGTTATAAATTCCCTTCATCTCTTTATGCTCATTGGCATACGAAGAGTGAGTCATCGCTTCGACGAGCAATGCCTCATTATTAAACGAAATATCGAACTTCTCTTTTAAAATTGATGAGAGTGCTTTTATCTCTTTCATGATGGCCTCCTGAAAAAATCCTTATCTTCAATATTATACGCGTTTTGGGGTTAGATTACAAATTTACGCCACAAAAAACGGCTTGAATTCAGAGTTTCAAGCCGTGTTAAAATTTTTATTTTCGATACCCTTTGACGCAATATTGATTTTTCTCTTCATCGTAGTTCAAAGACTCGACTAGAGTGCGTTGTTGCAGCTGATTCAACTCTTTCGTCTGCGTCACTTCAAGCCACTCTTCATAGTACGTCATTTGTGCTTTTACTTGTTCTTTCAAGAAAGCTTTTAATCGTTCCACATCTGCTTCATTGACTGCAGAAATTTGAATCGAAGGGTAAAGATTTGGTTGGAATTCGCCTTCAATTAAATCTGTCTTATTGTAGACGGTGACCTTCGGAATTTCTTGCATTTCCAAGTCATTGACTAAGTCTATTACTGTCTTTTCATGTAGGGAGAACTGCGCATTTGACGCATCCACCACATGAACTAATAAATCAACATCTGCACTTTCTTCGAGTGTTGATTCAAACGCATGAATTAATGTCGTTGGCAACTCTTGAATAAATCCAACAGTATCTGTTAAAGTCACTTCGAAATTCGGGAACAAGTCCACTTGTCTAGTTAATGGATCCAGTGTCGCAAACAATTGGTCCATTTGATAAGTGCCAGCCTGTGTTAATTGATTTAAAATCGTAGACTTTCCAGCATTTGTATAACCGATTAATCCCAGTTGGAATCCATTAGAACTCTTTCTCTTCTCACGCGAACGCTCACGATGTTTCTTGATTTGTTCCAACTGTTCTTCGATATCTTGGATTTGCTTACGAATATAACGTCTATCGGTTTCTAAACGCGTTTCCCCTGGACCACGTGTTCCGATTCCCCCACCTTGACGAGACAAGCCTTCACGTTGCCCTGAAAGACGTGGCAGTAAGTAGTTTAATTGCGCCAGCTGAACTTGCAGTTTTCCTTCTTTAGAGCGAGCACGCATCGCAAAAATATCTAAAATCAATTGCACACGGTCAATGATACGACAGTTAATCGATTCATTGAGATTTTTCACCATCGAGCCTGTGAGCGATTGATAGAATACAACAAGGTCCACTTCTAATTCGTCGACAAGATGGCTAATTTCTTCAACTTTCCCTTTTCCAACAAGGGTACGTCCACTAATCGACTCACGCTTTTGAGTCACAGTAGCAACCACTTCACCCATCGCTGTATCAACTAATTGCTCAAGCTCTTGGTTGGCATATGCGAAATCCTCATCTGTTTGCGTCGTTTGTACGCTTACAATTAATACGCGTTCTCTTTGTTCCATTCTATCCCTCCTCTACAAAAGCTGATAGTTCTTCTAATAGTTCTTCTTTATCTTTTGGATGCTCTAATAAATTCACCCAACGAATTTGTGGAAGACGATTTCTAAACCACGTTAATTGTCGTTTCGCGTATCGTCTTGAGTTTTGTTGAATAGTCGCAATAATCGCTTCACGCGACTGCTCCCCTTCAAAATACGGAATCCATTCCTTATATCCAATTCCACTTATCGATTGGATATCTAGACCTTTTGATTTTTCATATAAATCTCTTGCTTCTTCTTCAAGACCAGCCTCACACATCAGTTCTACACGCAAATTAATGCGCTCATATAGAAGCGCACGGTATGTATTTAAACCAATAATAAACGCATCATAGTGCGGCGTCTTTTGAATTTCTAGGCTTGAAAACTTCTTGCCAGTCGCATGAATCACTTCTAGCGCACGAATCACGCGTCTAGGATTATTCACCGAAATCTTCGAAGCCGCCTCAGGATCTACGGCATTTAATTCATTCCAAAGAACTTCAGAACCTTTTTCTTCCAGTTCTTGTTCTTTTAATAAACGATAGTCCGGATCATTCGACCCTTCGCCACTATAATGAAATCCATATAATAGACCTTCGATATAGAGTCCTGTACCACCGACGATAATCGGTAGTTTCCCACGA